>DASQEG010000804.1:0-1849 GCA_035633775.1 Bryobacteraceae bacterium | reverse complement strand
CTGGAGGGCTGGCTCGACATCTTCGCAGCCAACGGCCACATCGATGAAGAGATTGGGCGAGTCCAGCCCAAGGTGGCGTTTCGCCAGCCATCGCTTCTGTTCCGCAACAATGGCCGGGGCGGATTCGAGAACGTCTCGAGCTCGGCCGGATCAGCCATGCAGACGCCGATGGTCGCGCGCGGTGCAGCATGGGCCGACTATGACCGCGATGGAGACCTGGACGTCCTTGTAAGCGAGAATCATGGGCCGGCGCGCCTGTTCCGCAATGATGGCGGAAACGCGAATCAGTGGATTCAAGTGAAGCTGGAGGGCAAGGGGACGAACCGCAGTGCGATTGGGAGCACGGTCAAAGTCGGAGGGCAGTGGCGAACCGTCCAGACGGGGAGCAGCTACTGCTCACAGAGCGACCTCGCACTGACATTTGGCCTGGGCCGTGAGAGTCGGCCGGTGACAGTCGACGTAGTCTGGCCCGGCGGCGCATCGAGCCGTTTTGCCGGACTGACTCCGGGTAAGCGCTACGTGATCAGTGAAGGTGCCGGGGTGCGCCAGGCGCCCTGACCGCGGCAGGCTAAAATGGCATTTCTTCGATGACCCCACAACTTCGAATTGCTGCCATAACAGACGAGTTCTCTCCCGACCTTGACGCCGCTCTGCGTGCGATGGACTCCATCGGCATGACGGGAGCGGAATTGCGAGTGTTGTGGGGCCGCAACATCATGGATCTGAGCGAAGACGAACTGCGCCGTGCACAGGAACTGCTGCGTGGTAGGAACGTGGAGGTGATCTCGATTGCCTCACCGCTGCTGAAATGTGTGCTGCCCGGTGCTCCCGACGTCGATACGAGGTTCCAGCAGGACGTCTTCGCTTCCAAACACACGTTTGAGGATCAGGCAAGGCTCGCGGAACATGCCTTCAAGCTCGCCGGGTTCTTCGGGGCGAAGATTATTCGAGTGTTCTCCTATTGGCGGACCGTTGACCCGGACAAGTGCTTTGACGCAATCGTGTCATCTCTGCTGGATCTCGCCGAGAAGGCCAGGGCGCAGGACCTGATTATCGGGCTTGAGAACGAGCACGCCTGCAACATCGGGACTGCAGCCGAAGCGGCGAGGGTTCTGAAGGCAGCACAGCATCCGAATCTTAAGCTTGTGTGGGACCCTGCAAACGCGCTGGTTGGTGGGGAAAATCCATTTCCCGCGGGCTACAATCTACTGCCCGCAGATCGTATCGTCCATGTTCATGCGAAGGACTGCCACATGGAGGGACACAAGCCGATCTGGGGTCCGGTGGGCACACGACACGTCGACTGGAAAGGGCAGATCGCGGCGCTGAGAGCTGACGGATACACCGGCTGGCTGAGTCTTGAGACGCACTGGCAAGGGCCGGGCAACGACAAAATGGCCGCAAGTACGATATGCGGATGGAACCTTCGAGGTCTGGCTGCGGCGTAGCTGAGAGTCGCTACGGAGTGTGGCTTCGGAGCAGTTGGCGTGCGATCACCAGCCGCTGGATCTCACTGGTGCCTTCACCGATCGTGCAGAGCTTCACATCGCGATAGAACTTCTCCACCGGATAGTCCTTGATGAAGCCGTAGCCGCCGTGAATCTGCACGGCTTCGTCGCACACACGGACCGCAATCTCGGAAGCGAACAGCTTTGCCATCGATGACGGAAGCGTAACTCGTTGGCCCTGGTCCTTCAGCCATGCCGCCTTGAGCGTGAGCAGCCGTGCCGCCTCGATCTGTGTCGCCATATCGGCCAGCTTGAACTGGATCGCCTGAAACTCCGACACGGGCCGGCCGAACTGTTTACGCGCTTTGCTGTATCGCAGGGCCGCGTCGTAAGCGCCTTGT
>DASQEG010000803.1:0-3542 GCA_035633775.1 Bryobacteraceae bacterium | reverse complement strand
GTAGTCAAGGAACTTCAGCTCGTCGCGAATGGCCTCTGTAAAGGCACGCTTATCCTTGTTCCCGACGGCATCCCATTTGTTGACGCACACGATCAGGCAGCGGCCTTCCTCGTGCGCGTAGCCCGCCACCGTGGCGTCGTGTCCGACGATGCCCTCAGTCGCATCGACGACCATCAGGACTACATTGGCCATCCGTATGTTGCGGCGAGCCATGACTACGCTAAGCTTTTCCGCCATCTCGTGCGTCTTGCCCTTGCGGCGAATGCCGGCCGTATCGACGAAAATGTACTCAACGTCTGCCTGGATGACCGTTTCGTCAACAGCGTCGCGAGTCGTCCCGGCGACAGGCGAGACGATGGCACGCTGCGTGCCGGTGATTGCATTCAGCAGAGTCGACTTTCCGACATTGGGCCGGCCAATGATCGCGACCTTGATGCGTGTACGTTCCCTGTCCCCGTCTGTCTCCTCCTCAGACGCGGGCAGGCCCTCGGTAACGTGGTCGAGCAGTTCCCGAAAGCCCAGCTTGTGCTCGGCCGATACGGAGAAGACGTGCTCGAAACCGAGGCTGAAGAATTCGGGTGTCAGATCCTCGCGAACCGCCGCATCGATCTTGTTCACCGCCAGCGCAACCGGCTTGCCGAGCTTGCGCAGCATGACTGCGAGGTCTCGGTCGATGCCGGTGATCTCGGTACGCCCGTCGATGACGAAAACGATATGGTGGGCGGTCTCGAGCGCGATGCGTGCCTGCTTCAGGATCTCGCTTGGGATCAGCGCTTCTTCGTCGGGGATGATGCCGCCGGTGTCGATGACCTCGAACCGCCTGTTACGGTGCACGGCTGTGCCGTAGATTCGGTCTCGGGTAATGCCCGGCTCATCACCGACTATGGATCTGCGCTGGCCCGTGATGGCGTTGAACAGCGTGGATTTTCCCACGTTGGGCCGGCCAACGATCACCACTGACGGCAGAGTCTCCGGTGCGGACATGCGTCCTCATGATAGCTTGCACCTTCAGCATGCGGATCAGGGCGTGTCTCCGGCAGCAGTGCGGTAGGCCGCGATCGCGCGCTGGTAGTCGGCACTCGCAGTGATCTCGCGCTGAACAGACTCAACGGTTGCAAGCTCCCGAAGGTTGAGCTGAAACAGCGTGCCCTCGCCAAGTTCGAAGCGGGTGCGCTCTGCATCTTCCAGCTTGCGGCTGATCTCCACCTCCTCGCGGGCTGTGCTCAGGCGATCGAACGCAGTGCGTACGGCGGAAGCCGCATCTCGCACTTCGCTCGTAACGACTTCGGCAGTGAACTGCTCGCGCTTTCGAATCTGTTCGATGCGCGCCTCAGCTGCGCGAATGCGCCCGTCAGCGGATCGGCGCTGCCACGGAAGCTCGAAGTTGATGCCCGCTTTGAACTCCTGCGGGCCGCGGCGCACGGGACCGCTGCCGGACTCGGCCGTGAAGCCTGCGATCACGTCGACCGCGGGCAGGCGTGTATTGCGCGCAAGCTGTCTGTCCACTTCGATCTGTGCTCGCTGGGCCTCCAGTCGCGGAAGGTCCGGACGTCGTGACGCCGCGCGGCGGATCTCAGCCTCCACGCTGGCGCCGTCCAGGTTCTCGGGAACAGGGAACCCGGAGGGAAGCTGTTCAGGGCTCGGAATCAACGGGCTGCCGCGTTCGTCGCGATAGAACAACGACAGCTCAATCGCAGTCTGCTGCACGAGGCGTTCAGCTTCGATCACCTGACCCTGGCGCTGCAGAACGGCCCGCTTGTTATCCGTAGCGTCGATGGCCGGCAGTAAGCCCCCGGCGACACTCCCGTCGAGGAATGCCTGACGATCGCGTGCGATCCTGAGCACGGCTTGCGCAAGCTCAAGGCGCCGGCCGGCCGCAACCCAGTCCCAGTACCGGCGCGCTGCTGCGAGCGTGATGCCTAAACGCTGAGTCTCGATCGAGAAGCGCGCTACGGCCTGACCCGCTTTCGTCTTCGCCAGATCGGCACGGCGGCTGTCGATTGCGCGGTCTCGCAGCAGGGGCAGCCGCAACCCCGTTCGCCATTCACCGCCGGACCGGGTATCGAGCTTCCCGTCATAGGGTGCGTACGATCCTTCGCCCAGGCGGTAGCCCGCCAGCAGGCTCATGCCCAGAATTGTCGTGGGCTGCTCGATGCCAACGTCCCACCGGCGGTTCTCGTAGTAGCCAAGCGTGTCGGAGTCCCACCGGCCGCGCGCGACAAAGTCAAAGCGGCCTTCGGCCTGCAGTCGTTCAGCATCAGCAATGGCCTGTTCCTGCATGGCGGCCTGCAGGGGTGGATAGTGGCGCTGCACAGAATTCAGCACGTCCTCAAGCCGCAGCGGCTGCCCCCATGCAGCGACCGACGCGAGCGCACATAGAACGACGTACCTCACTTCTTTGCCTCCGCCTCCATTCCTTTTGCGGCCTTCTCCTGTTCCATCGACAGCGCGGGCGGGAATCCGTTGAACTGCCGCCACAGTTCGAATCCGAGTGGTACAGTCTCGAGCAGGATCCACGCCTTCACCCGAACACCCTGCCGCAAGTACGCCGTGGACGGCCACGCTTTGTCGCCCGGGTCCGGGCCTATGAGGATTCGAAACGATCCCTTTCCGTCATCGGCGGCATCCACGAGCAGCACTCGGCCGCCAAACGTTCCCACGGCCACTGACGGCCAGCCAGCAAACTGCACTGCGGGCCAACCTTCAAACTGGAGGCGGACCGGCCGGTCTTTGCTGAGCAGCGGCATGTCATTGCCCTTGACCCACACTTCAACGGCAGGAGCCGTGTTCTCAGGAACGAATGAGGCGATCTCGTCACCGGCTTTGATCACCGCACTGCCCGGCTGCGCCACAAGGCGGAACACCGTTCCGTCTGCAGGCGCGCGCACGGTCTGCGTAGCCTGGCGATTGAGTCGGACTTCCACGGGCTGCAGAGACTGGCGTGCGCTCGCGCTCTCACTCAGGGCAGCCTGGCGGGATGCCCGCGCGTCCCTGACCAGTGCGGCACCCGTGTTCGCTGCCCGTGCACGCTCTGCCTCCGCTGTGCGCCGAAAATTCTGAGCTTCGTCCAACGCCGCCTGAACGCGCTTCAAATCAGCAGCAGCGGTGTCGGCTTCTGCCTGTGCGAGTTCCAGCTGGCGCTGAGACACCAGGCCTTTGGGAAACAGCGCGCGATGCCGGTCGATGTTCTGCTTCGCAAGGAGCTGGCGTGCTTCTCCCGCTTCAAGCGCCTGCTCGGCGCCGCGAACGCGGTCGGCAGCTTGCTGAATGCGGAAGTCCGCCGCCGCAAGCTCGTTCTGCAAAGACTGCTCCAGTTCGAGGATGCGGCTCTCAAGCTGGGATTCACGCTCTCCGACCGCTCGGATCCGATCGACCGCCGCGTCTCGTTCAAGCCGCAAACGCGCAGGCAGAGTGGGGTCGATGTCCGCGATCTCGACGATCGGATCGCCCTTCTTCACCCTACTGCCTTCAGCTACATGCCAGCGCACGATTCGGCCTTCCACCGGAGCATCGATGGACTGCTGCCGTTCCGGAGGGGTTAG
>DASQEG010000802.1:0-7740 GCA_035633775.1 Bryobacteraceae bacterium | reverse complement strand
TCCTCTCTCCAGGCCGTGGTGGCTATCGTCCTACGTCGTCGTGACACAGGCGTCGACCGACGTCAGCGTCTCGAATCCGCTGCGAGTCGCACATGTGCCGGATCTGCCGGCGGACTTTTCGCGGATGCTCGGGCGATGGTCGCTAATGCGGGTGACCGGCAGCCAGGAGCTGCTGCCTGCAATGTGCCGCGGAGAGATCGACGGATTTCTCATCGATCGAGTCGCGTTGCACGAGCGCCTCCTGAACCGGCCGGCCGTTTGCGCGAACGTTGCGATCAAAGTCACCGACCCGACGAGCACGCCACTGCCGCTTTCCGTGCTGGCAGCCAAAGACCAGGCTCATCTGGCAGAGCGCATCAACACTGCAATTCAGGATCTGGCGAACAATGGGGAACTAACAAGGCTCGCTCTCCGGTATCCCGAGGTACTCGCCTCCAGCGGGTCATATCTTGCAGCTCTGGTTCAGAATCACTCGCGCAACTTAGCCCTTCGAGTCACAGTGGCGGTCCTCTCAGTGGTCCTGCTTTTCTGTGCCTGGCTGATCGTGCGGCTGAGGCGCGACGTTGGACACCGGCGACGCACAGCCGCTGAGCTGCAACGCGCGTATCAGGATCTGGCTCAGTTCGCTTACGCAAGTCACCACGACCTTCGCGAGCCGCTGCGGAACATGCGGCTGTTCAGCCAGATGCTGCAGCGAAGAGGTTTGGATGATCCTCGCGCACCCGAGCATCTCAGCTACATCGCTCGAGGTGCGGAGCGTATGTCGAGCCTGCTTGACGCCGTGCGCGCCTACATGCAGATTGCACCACTGGCTGACGACCCGGAACTCGACCCTGTTGACGCTTTAGCCGATGCCGTCGGTCGCTTGCAGCCGCTGCTGCGCAGTGCGGGAGCCGAGGTCCACTTCGGAGCCATGCCGCCGGTCCAGTTCAACCGGGATCATCTGGCGGAGGTCTTCAGCCACCTGATTGAGAACTCCATTAAGTTTCGATCCGCAGCGAAGCCGGCCATTCATGTTGAAGCTGTGACTGTTGACCGGCAGATCCATTTCTCGGTCAGAGACAACGGATCGGGCATCGCGCCCGAATATCAACAGAAGGTCTTTGGTGTTTTCAAACGCCTGCATGGTCACGACGTTGCGGGCACCGGAATCGGGCTTGCCATTTGCCGGAAGATCATCGAGAACCGTCATGGACGGATCTGGATACAGTCGCAGACTGGTCAGGGTACGACCGTGTTCTTCACGACGCCGCGGGCGGTGAGAGGACCGAAGCTGCTGAAGCGGCGCTCGCCGCAGTAGTGCGGCCAGCGGGACAGACTCCGCGCCAAAACTCACAGGTTCGACAGTGTGCTCCTTCCCTGAGTGGGAATTGACCCCGCTCCTGCGCCTCACGAAAGCGGTGAATTGCTTCCCGTGCGCCCCCGAGTGCGAGCGGAGTAAGATCGACGTCGACTACGCGGTCCGGCGAAAGGAAGTGAAGCACCGCGCGGTTCACCTGCCGCCCGGTATACGTCGCGAGGACGAGCGCATAGATTTGAACCTGCAGGCTGTATTCATAAACCGCTTCCTCGCCCGGGTTGCGATCCGTTTTGTAGTCGACGACGACGAGGTCCCGGCCGCTCATAAACCAGAGATCGACCTGGCCCCTGAGAACGGTCCCCGCCACCTCGGCCACGAAGTCCCACTCGCGTTCTGCGCTGGCGGCATTTACTGCCTTCTTACCAAGCGGGGACGTCCGAAACCGATCGGCCAAGGCAGCAGCCTGCGGGTGCGGATCCTCCAAGGGCTGACCGGCGAGCAGCCGGTGAACCTGATCGCCGAGCTCGGCAGCTGCTATGCCCTGCCTGGGCGTGCTCTGATCCGGTTGCGGCTGCTGCGAGGGAGCGATGCCCAGATATCGCCGCAGGTAGTAGCGCCGGGGACACGCGTGAAAACTGCTGATGTCGGTCACACTGGCGGTACCCTCCGCGCTCAGGCTCCAGTCGGAAGGTAAAGGCTGCAGCTCGAGTATCTGGGCGACTGAGGCGCTACGCGCTTGCGCCGCCGGAGGCCGCGGAGGTTCCTGATCGTGAACGGCCACACGAACTCCCGCTTGGATCACCGGCTGCGCCGCAACCTCAGTTGTCGAGATGCCCAGGCCCGAGGCGACCAGTTTTGGCCAGCTTCCCCGGCTTCGCGGAGTTTGCGACCAGGAAAGCACCAGATGGTGTCTGGCGCGAGTCATGCCGACATACAGTATCCGGTTCTCTTCCTGCTCTTCAGCGGCGCGCGCAGCTGCCCGGTTCGCGTCCCATGTATCGTCGCCCGTGCCTTCACCTGTGGCGGGATTGCGCCAGTTCAAGCCCAGTCCGCGACCCTCGCGATACGAGATTACCGGAAAACCCGTGTTCCGGCCGCGGTGCAGAAACGGAAGCACGACGACCGGGAATTCCAGGCCCTTCGATTTATGCAGGGTCATCAAACGCACGGAATTCGCGTACTCAGGAGGTGGGGCTTCGGCTTCCGGTGCGGCATCCTCCAGCTCGGACACGAAATCTGCGAGCGGCCGCGGATCGTCACTCCAGCTTTGTCGAAGCGATGCGAGGAACTTCTCGAGATTGGCTCGTCCGCGATCAGACAAACCCGACTCATAATCGGCCTCGTCAGTAAGGTTCCTGACCAGGCGATCCGGCGATAACACGTTGCGCAGCTCGCGTGCCTCCGCGATCGTTGTCCAATTCCGCGGCGGAGCAGCGGTAACGGCTCGGCTCAGCGAGCCATGGGCAGCGGTCATCCGCAGCAGCTCCTCGTCGGAGATGCCGAACAGCGGTGAGCGCAACAGCCCGGCGAGCGCAATCTCGTCACAAGGGTTGGCAAGGACGCGCAGCGCAAGCATGACGTCGCGAATCTCGCGAGTGTCGTACAAAGTCTGCCCGCCGAGGACCACAGATGGCACGCCGAACTCATCCAGCGCCGTCTGCAGTGCGCCCGTGCTGCCGTTCATTCGCGTGAGGATGGCAAAATCGCCGTATTTGACCGGCTCTCCTTCGATTCGCAGCGTGCCGTGCAAATCCAGAATGCGTTGGGCCACCCACCGTGCTTCGACGCGCTCCGCTTCCGGGTTGGACTCACCGACGGTCACCTGCACGTCAACGCTGGCGCCGGTTTGCGGCGAAAAGCTGCGGCCAGCAACCAGTGTGTGCGCTTCAACTCCTGGGGCCTGCGCAAAGATACGGTTCGCCGCATCAAGCACCTCGGCGCGGGAACGATAATTGTCACGCAACTCATCCACCGCGAGACCCTGCTGCTCGAGCCCCGCACGATAGTTGGCCAGCAGTTCAGGTTGTGCGTGGCGAAAGCCATAGATCGACTGATTGATGTCACCGACGGCGAAAAACCGATCGGTCCGCCGAATCAGGTTGACGAGCTTCCACTGCAGCGGGTTCGTGTCCTGCAACTCATCCATCAGCACGTAGTCGAAACCGGCGCCGACCCGCTGACGAAGCTTGTCGTCCTTCTCCAGCAGCCGGATCGCAAACTCTTCAAGGTCGTCGAAATCGAGGCAGGACATCTGCCGTTTCCTGTCACGGAAGCGCTCAGCGATGCGTGCGAGCACGGAACTGACGAGCTCGCGCTCGCCCATGTAGAAGTGTGGCAGCGACCGTTGCGTGAGCGGATCGAGAAGAGCCTTGATCTCTGGATGCCGGGAGCAGGCCGCCGATCCTTTCACAAGCGACCGTCCATCCACCTTCGGGCCGCTCAGCACAGCGAAGTGCGCAGGTGTCAGCTGCCGCGGGAGAGCACAAACCTCAGCCGCCCAGTCCTTGATCAATCCGTGATGCTCCGACTGGCGGGGTGTCTTCGTCCGAGGTGATTCTGCCAGGATCTCGACGGCCATGGCGCGCAGCCGCTCCCAATCAGCATCAACGGGCGCGAGCGGTGGAACGATCGAGCTCGGTTCGACAGCGTTCAGCCGTAGCGCGTTGTGAACCTGAACCAGCGCGTCGGCTATATCTGGAACCCACTGTGTCCGACTGGTAGCGACGGCGAGAGATCGAAGGAACTTGCCCGAGCTCGCTGGATCGGTGCGGAACATCTCCTCCAGCACTTCATCGGCGACCTCACGCAGCACCGGACCGCCGCGCTCGAGAACACGGAACGCCGGATCGATCTCCGCGTCAATAGCGTTCTCGCGCAGCAGCCGGGCGCAAAAGGAGTGAATGGTGGAGATCCATGCGCGCTCGATCTCTTCACGCACTTCGGGCTGTGTCGCGAATTCACGTACGGCCCGCTCGCGTATCTCGGCTGCAGCTTTGTCAGTGAAGGTGATCGCAAGAATTCGCCCCGGACGGACGCCCTGCTCGCGTATCAGCCAGGCGAAGCGCTCGATCAGTACGCTTGTTTTCCCTGATCCCGGACCGGCAATCGTGCAGACGTCCTGACCCGTTCGATGTGCTGCGGCCAGCTGCCGCTTACTCAGTGGCATCGAGCACTCCATGCCGGGCTGCTGCGGCCTTGCGTCGCGCCATCACTTCATAGCGGCACACGGAGTTGTAGTCGCAACGTTCACACTGCTCTTCATCGTCAGGGCGGGGTGTGACCGCGCCGGCGGCAATGGCGGCTGCTGCACGCCCGGCCGCGTCGGCAGCCGTGGCCGCGATCTCATGCAGATGCGTTTCGCTGCACGAGGAGCCCAGGTCAGGGCGAATTCCATGCAGTACCCAGCCCTGGCGTGAAACCTCCCGCTTAAAGCCGAACCAGACCAGGCCCGAAGGTTCAAGGCCCAATTCACGGAGAGCTCTGAGGTAAATGCCGCCTTGAACCTTCTGGCCCTCAAGAGTCTCACCTTTGGTCTCGCGCAATCGATCCGGACGGCTGTACTTGTAATCGAAAACGACGGCGCGGCCATCAGGTTCGATGTCCACGCGATCCATTTTCCCGTCGATCTGAATCCCGTCGAGACTGAACGAGAACGGATGCTCAAACCAGGATCGCTGGCCCTGCGGACGAACCAGCCCATGTGCCAGCAGGAGCTTCAGATTGTGAAGTAGCTCGAGGCGCACGGCTTCCGTGCGGTACCCCTCGGGAATGCGCTGCTCGTCACAGCACCGCTCAAAGGTCTGCTCAAACGCGTCTTCCACGGGGAGCCCATCCCGGAAATGCATCTCGGCCACCCGGTGTGCGATGTTGCCCTGCGCGAGCAGATCGAGTCTTTCCCAGATGCCCGGCGGCGGCCCTTGCAGGCGCAGCGTTTTGCGAGCGAAAAACATCCAGGGACAGCTGGCGAACGTCTCGATCGAACTTGCGGACATACGCGCATACCGGGACCGGAGCAGATGCTGCAGCTCGCCGCTGACCACATCACCCTCCGGCTCAGCATGGCGCTGCCGAAGTGCACGGGGACGCACAAGCACCTGCGGGGCGACTTTAACGCCGGCGACGCGGGCGAGCGCGAAACTCGGAGTAAGTGGGTCGCCTTTGGAGTTCAGCAGTGAGTAAGTGAGGATAGTCGATTCTGTCCCCTGGCTCAGCGCCGTCTCGAACAGGAATTGCTCTTCGTCCTGTCGCTGGGCGGCGGTGGTCATCGGCACGCCGGCCCGCGCAAGCTGCCGTCGCGCTTCGTCAGGAAGCACCGAATCTTCGCTGTATCGCCGCGGGAACTCACCCTCGACGAGGCCGCATACATAGACTACCGGAAGACGCCAGTGCCGAGCCTCTGCCGCGTCGACAACATGCACCACCTCACGGCGCCGGTCGCGCGGCCATATTGAAGCAGAGCTCACGGCGATATCGAGCGCTGCCCGAAACTCGCGGAACCCGATCACTTCCGAGCTGCGGAATGAAGCTGCCGTTTCTGCGATTGCTGCGCTGTACGCCTCGAGAGCCGAAGCATCGTCGCGCCATGACTGGATACGTACCCCATCAGCACGGTCGTGAATCGCACCTGAGTTAAAGACGGTGCGGAGCGAGTCGAAACGGCTCTGCCACACTGTGGCCGTTGCCGCGTCGCCGGTCCACGGTTCGAGTTGCGCCAGCCCATCGATCCATCCCTGAACAGACTCCGGCGCATGCTCTTTCAATCCATCCAGGCCGCGACCGGGGAGCCGTTCAGCAATCGCGTACTCCCACACGTCACCTTCCCGTTCGAGCGGCGAGCCGTGCATGCGAAGGGCTGCCAAGGCGAGCTGATGATCCCACCCGGCGTGAGCCGCATCCAGCAGGGCATTTAAGAACCGCAGAGGCGGAGTGCCTTGCAGCGGACGCCCAAGGTGAAAGTACGCCGGAACGCCGAAGCGCTCGAAGGCGAGCCTGAGGTTTGCGGCCGCGGATTCTGTCCGCAGCACGACTGCGATATCGGTCAGCCTTCGACCCTCTCGCGTAATCGCATCGAGGATACGTCGGGCAATTTCCGCTGCTTCGTTCTCGGGTGTGGAACACGGCACGATCGTGCAACTCGCGGCCGCGGGCCGACCGCTGAATTCGCGATGTTCGCGAACCAGCGGCCTGAGCAGCGCAACTGTGCGAGCCGCAGCAGGAGAGTCAACCAGTGCAACTGTGAGCTCTGAGCGTTGTGCGATGGCACGGATCAGCTCTGCTTCAGGCGGCGTGAAACCTGAGAAGCCGGTGATCCACACCTGTGAAGGCGCCTGATCAATCCGGCGAAACTCCTCAGCCGCCTTTTGAAGACGCGCAGCGCGAGTGCACCAGCCGGATTGTGCGACTTGCTGCAAGACAGCTGAGCAGGTAGCAGCGAACTCCGGATCGTGTCCGCGCAGCGATTCCTCACTGCCTCCCGCGCCAGCGAAGCTCTCGATTGCCGACGCGAGGGCCCTGCGGAAACCGGCCAGGTCTCTTACAGCCGCATAACGGCCCGTTCGGACCGTGCGGAGGTATCGCTCAACCAGAATGCCGAGGGTGCCGGAGCCCACCTCCTTCGCGCCGGGTGTCAGGGTCTCTACGAAGTGGCCGAAGGTGTCGACGCAACTCGGAGAGAACACCAGCCCTTCGCGCGCCAGTCTGTTTCGGACGTGCTCGGCCAGCGTGCTCGCGGGTACCAGCACAACGCATCGGGATGCGCGAGCGCGGAGGCAGCGGCGGAGCTCGTCGAGGCAGAATTGCGTCTTTCCTGAACCCGGCGGCCCGGTAAGCAGGAGCATGGACTACAGCTCGGCTCCTGCCTGGCCGTGGCGCCCATTTGTTCTCATACTTACTATTATGAAGCGCTCAGGGTCTCGAGCATGGAGCGGGTGCTCACGCTCTGCAGCGGGAAGCCACTGGCCGACAACGCACGCTTCACCACGGGTAACCAGTCCTGCCATGCTGGGAATTCGACCAGCGTCGGCAGCCCGTGAAAAATCTCAGGATTGACGGGAAACGGCAGGGCAGCGAGGCATTCGAGGAGATCCTCCAGTCGGCGTGGATCTACAGCGACGCGTACGGAGATAAGTGCGCCTTCTGAGGAAGAAAGTAAGTCGTCGGGGCTGGATGCACCAGGCCATATGGTCATTAAGACACCTCCATGGCGGCTGGGCGGTCTGCAGAAAGTAAAAAACCCTGTAACTGAGGCAGTCACAGGGTTAGAAAAGTTCTCGGAGACCGACTCGCCTTTAGCAATTTTTTTACGTGGTTGCAAGTAGCGTAGGTCCGGCGGGCACCGATCCCTAAATCACTCCACGTTTCAAATACAGTGTATCACTCACTTGCGGTATGTTCAAGTGCTTTGTGACGTGTCCGCGGGAGGTTATCCCCCCAACCGTGCG
>DASQEG010000801.1:0-3459 GCA_035633775.1 Bryobacteraceae bacterium | reverse complement strand
GGTTCAGTTCAAGGGCAACGTTGCGGCCGATTGAGCCCGCAGCACCAAACAAAGCCACTTTGTCTTGTTTCATGGCGTTCTGACGATTCACATACCGTACCTGCAGGCCGGGCCTTCAGAGGGGAGCGGCTGAGGTTAGGGCTGAATGTCTCCTCTCCTTCGTTGGCTTATGTAGAGCGGGTCCGCCCGAGTCGCATCCATAGCTCCTGGAATCGTGGCCCCGGACATTCAGGTGAGAGTCACATCCCTTTCTGCGGCGAGAAGTTTCGCAACAGCTGAATGTCCCTGAGCATACCTTGCCTCACCGCACTCTTGCAGCAACCCTCATGCCATTGAGCTCAAACCTTCGCAGCGGTTCGTAAAACCGGCACATGACAGCTTGCACGTCATGGGCGGGAACTCTCTGCAACGCCGAAACACCCCGCCGGCACCCGGCCCGGCTATCAGACCGGATAGCGAAATCGATCTTGATAGTCCTGTCGTTTAGAACTCGGGCGCGACTTCGCGTTCGCCGCTCACGCTCAATCTCGAATTGATGCAAGCACTTCCGCGCAAAACAACGAATGGTATTACGGTTGGCACAGCGTTTGCACATAAGCGTTGCGTCGTTGAGCTCAGCAGTCCTCGACAGCATCGGCAAGGGTCGCCGGGGATAAGCAGGAACAACAGACATCGGCACAAACCGCAATTAGTGAACACACGGAAAGGAACACGAGCCATGGTGTACTCAGACACATACAAACCCTGCTGGTTTGCACTTCAGGTGAAGTGCGGCATGGAGCAAATGACGGCTGGCCTGCTTCAGAGCAAAGGCTTCGAAGCGTTCCTGCCCTCTCATGAACAATCTCAATCCGCTTACGGAGACAGTACCGGCGAGCCGCTGTTCCCGGGTTACCTCTTCTGCCGCTTCGATCCTGTCAGGCGCACGCCTGTGGTCATGACGCCAGGAGTCGTTCGTGTGCTCGGCTTTGGCACCACACCTGCACCGCTTTCAGAGTCTGAGATCGAAGCCGTACGGGACATCGTTCGTCTGGCAGGGAACGCGGAACGCCGGAAGCATACCAACGCTCTTTGACCGCCTCGGTTCAGCGTCTCCGTCGTCATCCGCGAAGAACGCGTAGCAACGTACCGTAACCGCACCGTGAATACAACGGCCCAGCGGTTACTTGCCAGGCAACTCAGCCAGTCGCCACGATGCCAAATAGCCGCAGGCACTGCAGCCGTTTCAAGAAGGTGAAGGAAATGAACATCGGAGTTGAAATCGTAGCCGATGCCGCCGCCGAAGCGGCAGTCGCACGGATTCGGGAAGAAGTGTTCGGGCGTGAGGTGCAGCGCATGCTCCCTGACCTCCGCGCATACGAGTCGGACAGGATCCTCACCCTGATCGCAAGAAACACTCAGACGACCGAGCCGGTTGCGGCAGTGTCCGTTGTGGAAACCACCGGATGTGAGGCGCTCCACTCCCGATTTCGTCTGCCAGCACGACCTGGACGACGAGTGGCTCGCTACACGCAGCTCGCGGTTCGGCGCCCCTTTCGCGGGATGGACGTTCCGGCGCGGTTGATCCTTGAGGCTCGCCGCCTCTTTGTCGTCCCCCGGAGCTGTGCCTACACATGGCTGCTCTACGATGCCGATCATGCAAAGAGCTCGTGCTTGTGCACACTGCTCGGATTCAAGTCCGGTTCGCAGACGATTCAGACGGAATATGGCTCCAGCCGGGTGCTTTTCCGGGACGAAGCAGCGCAACATGCGGAGCGCTGGGATCGGAACGCAAGAAATCACCTGAATGGCCTGATTCCACCGCCGGCGAAATTGGCCCTGCATCCCATGCTGGTCAGCCCGGCTCCGCTGCACGAGAACGAGTGGCTCGCGCAATAGCGCCGAACAACACCCGCCACTTGTAGCGACCTTTTCTTCAGATTCTGCGCCTGGACGATCCGAACAGGCGTGGTGCATATCAACGGCCCTGAGTGCGCTCGTTTGGCCGCAGCACCCAGGTTGCGCGGCACGCGCGGTCAGCATTCGCACTTCACCAGAGGAAGGGAACATGGACAAGAACGACGGCAAGGCGCAGAAGCATGAGGAGATCGCGATCGTCGGCATTGGGTGCCGATTCGCGGGCGGAGCAAACGATCCGAAGTCCTTCTGGGAGAACCTGATCTCCGGCCGCGACTGCATCACCGAAGTTCCGGAGATGCGCTGGAATCCGGAGACCTATTACTCTCCCGAGTTCGGGCGCGTCGGCAAATCGAGAACGAAGTGGGGCGGATTCGTCGACAATATCGACCGCTTTGACGCGCAGGTCTATGCCATCTCTCCGCGCGAGGCGGAACTCATGGATCCGCAGCAGCGACTCCTTCTGGAGGTTTGCTGGGAAGCCTTTGAGGACGCCGGAATCGCACCGTGCACGCTCAGAGGCTCGCGGACGGGTGTCTATGTCGGCGGCTTCACTCTCGACTACATGCTGATGCAGCTAGGAGACGCGGACTACAGGTCCGTGCAGGCTCATACTGCCACCGGGTCGATGATGACATTGCTCTCGAACCGTTTGTCCTACATCTTCGGATTGAACGGACCGAGCTTGTCAGTGGACACGGCGTGCTCGTCATCCCTCGTTGCCGTGCATCTGGCCTGCCGCAGTCTAATCTCCGGTGAGACCAGCCTTGCTCTGGCGGGTGGCGTCAACGCCCTGCTTACTCCCGGATACACGATTGCCGAATCCGCCGCAGGAATGCTTTCGCCGACGGGGCGTTCGCGCGCTTTCGATTCCCGTGCCGACGGATACGTGCGTGGTGAAGGTGCAGGCATCGTGGTGCTGAAGCGACTGGCAGACGCGGTGCGTGACGGAGATCCTGTCTACGCAGTGATTCGCAGCACGGCCGTAAACCAGGACGGTGCCAGTGCGGGCCTCACGGTGCCCAGCGGCGATGCTCAGATCGCGCTCATGCACGAGGCATATGACCAGGCAGGCGTAGCGCCGGCTGATGTGCATTTCGTCGAGGCGCACGGGACCGGAACTCCTGTGGGCGACCCGATTGAAGCCAACGCGATCGGCACCGTGATGTCAACCGGGCGCGCTCCGGGTTCCAACTGCTACGTGAGCTCGGTCAAGACGAACATCGGACACACTGAGGCTGCTGCGGGTGTCGCCGGCCTCATTAAGACAGCGCTTTGCCTTTCCAAACGCGAGCTCCCGCCACACCTCCACTTCCTGGCCGCAAACCCGAAGATCGACTTCCGTGCGCTCAAGCTCGAATTGCCGCTTGCACCAGTTACGCTGCCCGCCGAAGGAACGATCTTCGCCGGCGTGAACTCGTTTGGCTTTGGCGGCACGAACGCGCACGCCGTGCTTCAGAGTTGTGACATCGCGGAACCGGCGCAGCCTGTCCGTGAAGCGCAATCGCGGCAGGCTGTTCTGCTCCCGATCTCTGCGCGCAGCGAAGCAGCTTTGCGGCAACT
>DASQEG010000800.1:0-4562 GCA_035633775.1 Bryobacteraceae bacterium | reverse complement strand
GGGAAAGCCGCCCCCCGCCATGCGCGGTCCATCTGCCCGCCCAACGAGTGAAGCCTGCGTGCCTCATCAGCCTGTACGTTTGCTTTGGCGCGTTCGAGGCCTGACGACCACCGGGCCCCGTTCCAAGCTCCGAGAATGCTTAACAGAACGAGACCGGACAAGACGAGCATCGCCGTTCCGTCGCGTCGAACGAGCCGCCACTCATGTTGCGCAATGTGCGTCACAGAGGCGTCGCCTTCGTAGCGGCTCGAAGAGCCAGAAACCATGCTGCACCGGCCCACAGCAACAGCATGCCGACAGCGATCGCGCGACCGCCCAAAGCCCATCCCACACCCGGGGCTGTGTAGGTGAAGGGGGGAACACGCGACCAGAGCTCGCCCGCCGCCAGGACCACAGTGCCGGTGCGCGACGTTCGCGTGATGGCTCCGTTAAGCTCGGTTACCATTGCCCGGCGATACCGTTCAGCAGCGTCGGCGAAACGCCGGTGATGCGCGAAGTCCGTACCCGCAAACGCCATCGAGAGCGACCGCACAGCGAGTGCGGGGCTCAGCAAAGCGGCTGCATCCAGCACGCGGTTTTGCGCCTCGTATGTGTCCCACAGCCGGCCGAAATGACGGTCGAAGACAAGGTTGCCGTAGCGTTCACCCTCCTCGAGGAGGTAGCCCTGCAGGTTGAACGGCAGGTCTTCCGGCCGCGAGACGCCATGCCTGATCAGCAGTCCCCTGGTCAGCTCTGCTGTGCGCTTGCTCTGGGGGCTGTGTCCATCGATGCCGTTGCGGATTTCGTTCTCCACGGCAACGTTGAACTCGTAAACGTTGGGGGCAGGATACAGGACCTTCGCTGCGTCTGAAATCAGGCGCGGAGCGATGATGCATGTTGCGATCCAGAACGTCAGGAGCGTGAGCAGGGCCGTTCGCGCCGTCCGCACCCAGGCGGATACGGCGAGGCTGATGGCGAGAACTGTACAGAAGTACAGGACGTACGATGCAGCCAGCAGCAGCGCCCGCTCGAAACTCGCGGATGCAGCCCCTGATTCGGCAGACAACACCAGCGCCGCTGCCCCGACCAGCGCCGCCGGAACCAGTGTTGCCCCGAGCGCCATGCCGATCCCGGCAGCCTTGCCGAAGGCCAGATCGCGGCGCGTGATCCCCACGCTTAACAACTGGCGCAGCGTCCCGTTCTCTCGCTCGCCGGCAAACGCCGGGAAGGCCGTCGCGACAATCAGGAGTGGAACGAAGATCTGCAGTACCGTAGCGGCCGTTAGTTCGCCGAAGCGGCCGAAGGAGCTTGCGTCCTGCGCCGGCCGATAACGGAACTCGTTCTGCCGGTGTGCTTCCAGCCAGACTGCTACGCCGGTATAGGCGTCGGTTCCACGGTCGGCGAGCGAGAGGGGAAGCTTCGGCTTGAAGGCGTACATCCCGTAGTGCGCGGCCGAGTGCGGGTTCTTGCGGCCCTGGCTGAGAAACTGCTCCCGAGTTGTGCGCTGAGCCTCGTGGTGCTCGCGGCTAACCTGGTTGTAGTGAAGAGTGCCGGCGATCAGGGCAGCCAGAAGCAGCAGGAGAACTGCCCCGGCGCTCGCGCGAAAACGGCCATCACGGGTGATTTCCAGCCACTCTTTGTAGGCGATTGTGCGTATCATGGTCAGCCGTTGATGTGCTCGAGATAAATGCGTTCGAGCTCGGCGTGTCCAACCTCGGACGTCCGCAGCTCCGCGCGAAGGCGGCCCTCGCGCATGATGCCGAGGCGTGTGCCTGATTCTTTGGCACGAAAGAGATCGTGCGTCGCCATAAGGATCGCGACTCCCGAAGCACTAAGCTTTCCAAGCAACTGGCTAAACTCGTTCGATGCTTTGGGATCAAGTCCGCTGGTGGGCTCGTCCAGCAGCAATGCACGTGCATTCCTGGCGAGCGCAATCGCGATGCCCACCTTCTGCCGCATGCCCTTGGAGTACGTCCCGATGCGGCGATCGACCGCTTCGTCGGGCAGCCCGGCTTCACGTAGGTAACTGTGCAGCCGGGCTCGCGTGAGCCTGCTGCTCCCGCCAAGAGTGGCGAAGTACTCCAGGTTTTCGAGGCCCGTCAGGTTTCGGTACAGGTTCACCTGCTCAGGGATATAGGCAAGCAGGCGCTTCGTTTCCACGGGTTGTTTCGTGACATCAAGTCCGCCGACGATTGCCTGTCCTTCCGTAGGCTCAATAAAGTTAAGGAACAGGTTGATCGTCGTTGTCTTACCGGCGCCATTCGCGCCCAGCAGGCAGTAGACTTCTCCGGGTTCCACGCGAAGGTTCAAGCCGTCAAGAGCAGCGGAAGCCGCTCCGCTGTAACGTTTAGTCAGGCCGGTTGCTTGCAGCATCGTTGCGTCAGAAGATTAGTCGGGCGCCGAAAGTCCACTGGCGGCCAGGGTCGGCGTTGGCAACTCCGCCAACCGGCAGAAGGAAGCTTGCTGAAGGCTGTGTGCCATTACCGTAGACATTGTTGAAGCGATAGAAGTTTGAGCTGTTCAACACGTTGAAAGCGTCGGCCCGGAGTTCGACACCGACAGTTTCGCTCACGCTGAAGGTCCTGTTCACCGACAAATCAAGGCTCCGGTGATCCGTGCCGCGAAACGTGTTTCTGCCGAACCCGGCTGGACGGTCGACGACTGTACCGTCACCGTTGTTGTCCAAGCCGGTAATGGCGTTCACAGGTAGACCCGACGCCAGAGTCGCTATCGCCGAGAGCTGGACAGTCCAGGGCAGTTCAAGCGTGCCGTGTGCAACGAAACGGTGGCGCTGCGCGAAGTCGCTGACGGCCATCTCGCCGCCGACCACGTCACTCCATTCGTTTGGATTAGCTCCCAGGTGATCGTCCGTCACGCTGTTCAGAGCGGAAGAGAGGACGTAATGGGCTGCGAGCTGATAGCGGCGCGAAAAGCGTCGGGCTACACCAAGATCGAGAGAGTGGAACCGCGCGATGCCTCCGTTTTCCGTTTGCCGCACCTGACGTACGGCTACACCCTGGTACATGGAGACGCCACGTGCGGGATCATAGAGCGGCCGCGTACGATCAGCTTCCGTTACCGTTCGTACCTGGCCAGGCAGCGTTCGCAGGAGCGGTGCAGCGGCGTTCCGGTCGTAGTGAATGAACTGCTTCACTGTCAGGCTGCGGATGGCGTTGACACTCAGAATCCAGTCGCCCATCTGGCGCTGTAGCCCGAGCGTGAACTGGCTGGTATAAGGACTGCGAAGTTCATCGCCGCGAACGACGATGTTTCGCGGTGCCAAGGTTAGCGTCGCAGGCGGGCCCAGCGGGTCGAGGCTCGCCGGAAACTGCGGAAAAACAGAGTCGCGCGGGGTCAGCGTGTAAGTGGCAAAAGGTGCGTCGACTGCGTTCAGCAGAAATCGCTGAGTCAGGCCGTGAAAGAAAGGCTGGTCGTAGAACAGACCTGCGCCACCTCGAACTACCCAGCCCCACGCGTCCCATGTGAACCCGAAGCGCGGGCCGAAGTTGTTCAAGTCGTCCACCAGCGACTGATAGTCGTACCGAAGCCCGACGTTCAATGTAACGCGCGGATGCACGCGCCATGTGTCCTGCAGGAAGCCCGCCCACTGAGTCTGGCCGTAAGTCAGCAACGCCACCCCGAACCGATGCGAGTACTGCAGCGGCTGCTGCCCGGGGACAGGAGGTCCGCCGGCGAAGGTGTAGGATCCAAACGCGTCATAGCTGAAGTCGCGCGCTTTACGCCTAATGAAGTCGGCACCGAACTTCAACGCATGGCTGCCGCTCTGCCATGAGAACTGGTCGGCCGCTTGATAGACCTCGGTTCGTACGGAGGAGAAGGACGATGTTCCTTCGGTGCTGTAGCCCGGCCTGAGGATACCGACGCCTGCAATCAGCGGAACCGTGCTTGACGGCACTGAGTTGATATAACCTGCACGGAACTCGTTCACCGTCGATCCAGCCGTGGCCGTATCTACCAGCTGACCTCCAATGCCCTGACCGATGCTTCGGGCGGCGTTTGATGGCTGGACCAGGCCGCCCACTCGGTCATTGGGGTTGGTGTTTGTTTCGCGCTGTGCGTTGACGCGGAGCATCGTCCAGTGTCTGTCCGACCAGCGAACGTCGCTTCGCAGGAGACCCATCTGATCCCGCAGGGTGCCAGTGAAGAAGCCTGGGACCGGAGAACTTACGAAGGAGCCGCGGTTCTGACGCAGAGTCTCATAGTTGCCAAACACATACACAGACCCACGCTTTGCCGGGCCGCCCAGCGACGCACCACCTTGTAGAAGCTCGTTCGGAATGTGGCGGTCAGTAAGCGGCGGCCGCGCCTGTATTCCACTGGGCCTGACCACCATCAGCGCTTCGCCGTGCCAGGCGTCAGTACCGGCTCTGGTGGTAGCGATGACCAGACCCGTGGATGTGCTGCCGTGCTCGGCGTTGAACTGGTTCGTCAATACCCGAAACTCGCTTACGGCGGAAAGCGAGACGCGCTGCAGCGGTGAGTTATTGAACAGAGTGTCGTAGTTGCTATTCCCATCAAGGCGGTACTGTGTTTCACGGAAGATCTGGCCGTTGAACGACAGC
>DASQEG010000799.1:0-5945 GCA_035633775.1 Bryobacteraceae bacterium | reverse complement strand
CATCTTCGCCGGCACTCTGCTGGCACAGCGCCGAACGGAGGCCGAGACTGCGAGCTGGCTGTTTCTCGGCGGCAACGTCCTGATCTTTGCGGGGCTCCTGCTGGAGGCGTTCATGCCCGTGAACAAACAGTTGTGGACTGTCCCCTATGCACTCCTGACCTCCGGGGTCGCGACTGTCGTTTTCGCCGGATGCTATTGGCTGATCGACAACCAGGGCTGGACGCGTTTCGCCAGACCGTTTGCTATCTACGGTGCGAACGCGCTCGCTATGTTCATACTCTCGGGGTTGTTCGCTCGACTGATCGGGCTGATTCGCGTGGGCGATATATCGCTGCGAACCCTCCTGTGGAGGGATGTCTTCGCGGACCTCGGGCCGGAAGCCTTCGCATCTCTGTTGTTTTCACTCGCTCACGTGGCGCTGTTCTGGCTGATCGCCTGGGGCCTGTACCGACGCGGCTGGTTCGTTCGCGCCTGAGCAGCGGTACCGCCATGCATTCTGTGCAACGCTTCTCAACTCCCGTTCGGAGAAGCCGAATACATCCGAGGCGACGCGGTACTCGCGTTCGAGCGTCGTCCGGAACAGTGCCGGGTCATCGGTATTGAGTGTGATCGGTACTCCCGCATCGAAGAGGCGACGCACCGGGTGGTCCTCGAGCGATGCGACCGAGCCGGTACAAACGTTGCTCGTCATGCAGACCTCAAGCGGTATATTGCGGTCGCGAAGCTCCCGCATGACTCCCGGATCGTCGATGGAGCGGATCCCATGGCCGATCCGGTCCGCCCCGCAGTCCAGAGCCGCTGCAACGGACTCCGCACCCGCCGTCTCGCCCGCGTGCGGGAGCAGAGCAAGGCCGTTCTGCTTAGCAAAGGCAAAGACATCGCGAAACCAGCCGCAAGGCCCTGCTGCCTCGTCGCCTCCGATGCCAAATCCGACGACGCCGCGGTCGGTACGCTCGGCCGCCAACTCCGCGACTCGCTGCGCATCAGCTGCACCGAACTGTCTTACCGCGTCGAAGATCCAGCGCACCTCTACCGCGCTCTGTGCCTCGGCTGCTTCGGCTACCGCGTCGAAGATCGCGCTGAAGTTCTGCTCCTTCCAGAGGATCACTCCGGCGGACAGATTGATCTCCGCCCAGGTGACATTCTGCAAAGCCAGGCGCTCCAGAAGCCGACGTGTGATCAGGCCATAGTGTTCGGGCCGCTGAAGCTTTCGATTGATCCAGATATAGCCCTGAATGAACCCTGCGAAGTCCGTGTGGTGGTACCGGGCCCGAACTTCCTCGACCTTGAGGGAGGGATCCAGTTCGATAACTGTCTCGGGTTCTACGGACCCTTCCAGATGAAGGTGTAACTCGGCCTTATTCAGACCGTGAATCAACCCGTCGAGCGAATCGGCCACGCTTGCCATAATAGCGGCGATGGCTCTCGAACTCAGCGAAGCAACTCACGAGATAGAAGCAGTCGTTGGCGGTTATCACGGTGACGCGTTTCGCATCCTCGGCCCGCATCTGCTGGCGGGGGACACCGACGACACGGGCCGCTGGATCATTCGAGCCTTTTTGCCGCACGCATCGTCCGCAGAAGTGCTGTTCGCCGGCCGTACGATCCCGATGGAAAAGCGGCACGCTCATGGCTTCTTTACCGCAAAGCTTCCCGCCGAGCCCGCGGACTACAGACTCCGTCTACATCTGTGGAGTGGCGCCGTCGAGGAGATTGACGATCCTTACCGCTTCCCTCCGCTGATCAGCGACTTCGAAATTTACCTGCACGGCGAAGGCACGCATTTCGAGAGCTACAACACCCTGGGTGCTCACGTCGTTGGTGTCGACGGAGTTCGCGGTGTGCGTTTTGCCGTTTGGGCTCCAAATGCGGAGGTCGTGTGCCTCGTCGGCGACTTCAATCACTGGGACACGCGGCGGCATCCGATGCGCCTGCGCAGCGGCGGAATATGGGAGATCTTTATTCCCGGTGTCGGCCCGGGCGCGGGGTACAAGTACTACGTCCGGTCACGGCATCTGGGACACCGCCAGTTGAAATCTGATCCGTACGGATTCTCGAGTGAGGTTCCTCCCAAGTCGGCCTCCGTAGTGATGGATCTCAATTCCTATCAGTGGGGCGACTCGGAGTGGATGGAGCAGCGCGCCGAAGGCAATCTGCTGTGCAAGCCGTTTTCCATCTACGAAGTCCACCTTGAATCCTGGATGCGCAAACCGACGGGTGAAAGCCTTTCATATCGGGAACTGGCGCACACGCTCGTAGATTATGTGAAGCAGCTTGGCTTTACACACATTGAGCTTCTGCCCATGATGGAGCATCCGTTCAGCGGATCGTGGGGATATCAGGTGATCGGATACTATGCGCCTACAGCACGTTTCGGTACGCCTGAGGACTTTATGTACTTCGTCGACCATTGCCATCGTTCGGGCATAGGTGTCCTCGTCGACTGGGTACCAGCGCACTTTCCCAAGGACGCCCATGGGCTGGCGTTCTTCGACGGAACGGCGCTCTACGAGCACGCCGATCCGCGCAAGGGCGAACATCGCGACTGGGGCACGCTGATCTTCAACTTTGGCCGGAATGAGGTGCGAACGTTTCTCATCTCCAACGCCATGTTCTGGCTGCGCAAGTACCATATTGACGGTCTGCGCGTCGACGCCGTCGCTTCGATGCTTTACCTTGACTACTCACGCAATCCCGGTGAGTGGGTTCCGAATATGTACGGCGGCAATGAAAACCTGGAAGCGATCGACTTCCTCCGCCGATTCAACGAGCAGGCGCACAGCATTCCGGGCGCTGTCACGATCGCCGAAGAATCGACGGCATTCCCCGGCGTATCGAAGCCGACCTATCTCAATGGCCTTGGCTTCACTATGAAGTGGAATATGGGGTGGATGCACGACATGCTGGCCTACTTCGGCCAGCAGGCTATCCACCGGCGCTATCACCACAACAAGATCACGTTCAGCATCATGTATTCCTTCACGGAGAACTTCGTCCTGCCCATCTCGCACGATGAGGTAGTCCATGGGAAGCGGTCACTGCTGGGCAGGATGCCGGGTGACGAGTGGCAGCGGTTTGCGAATGCACGAGCATTCCTGGCCTACATGTGGACTCATCCCGGCAAGAAGCTGCTGTTCATGGGGTCGGAGATCGGCAGCCCCTGGGAGTGGAACCATGACGGCGCCGTGCCCTGGGACCTGCTGCAGTACGATGTCCATCACAAACTGCAGTCCATGGTGCGGGAGTTAAACCGCCTTTACCGTTCCGAGCCGGCTCTGTACGAAGTGGACTTCCACCACAGCGGATTCGAGTGGATCGACTTCAGTGACGCCGATCAGTCGATTATTGCGTTCCTTCGCCGGTCACGGTCGGGGAGCTTCATCCTGGTCTGCTGCAACTTCACGCCTGTCCCGCGGCTCGCCTACCGCTTCGGCGTGCCGGAGGAAGCCTTCTATGAAGAGGTCCTGAACACCGACTCGGAGCTGTTCGGCGGCAGCAATATCGGTAATGGCGGGCTGGTGCGGAGCGATCCAGTGCCGCAGCACGGGCGATCCCAAAGCATATCGATCACGCTGCCACCTCTGGCTGTCGTCGCATTTCGGAGCCGCTGAAGCCCGCCGCAGGCACTGATGTTACATTCATCACCGATGGCAGCCCGCACCCTGTTTCACGTGCTCGAAGAGACGGCTTCGCGCTATGGTGACGCGGCAGCACTGCACCAGCCCGTTACTGGCAAAGGACCTGTTCGCTATCGCAGCTATACATGGAACGAGTTCCGTGACGCCGCCCGGGAGATTGCGTGCGGGTTGCGATCCTGCGGCATCGGGCGGGGTGACGTGGTAGCTCTGCACTCGGAAACCCGCGCAGAATTTTACCTGGCGGATATGGGAGCGATCGGCAACGGGTGCATCGCCGCGGCGCTGTATACCAGCCTTCCCCCGGGCGATCACGTTCGCACGGTTGCCGCAGCGCGACCCAAGGCATTATTCGTCGAGAACAGAAAGGTCCTCGAGGGGCTGCGAAACGCGGGCGTGGAGCTTGAAGACGTTCTGAAGGTTGTGCTCGACGGCGAGGCTTCGGAGGACTGCATCGGTCTCGATGCTCTTCGGGAGCGTGGCAGCGAGGCACTTCGGAAGGATCCAGGTTCCTTTCAGCGCCACCTCGACGAGCTCACGCGCGAAGACTATGCCGTCCTGTACCTGACTTCAGGTGCGACTGGTGAGCCGAAGATGGGGCTTGTCACGCAAGGCGCGCTGGTCGACAACATCGAGCTCGGAGGCATTGTCAAACTCGGTCCGGAAGATTCCGCGCTGGCCTTCCTTCCCTCGGCACATATCGCTCAGCGGCTTGCGGTGGAGTTCCTGCCGATTGGCTACGGTACTCCAGTGTGGTTCTCCGAGGGACTCTCGAAGATGCCCATCGAACTGAAGCAGGTTCGTCCCACGTTCCTGCTGGCACCTCCGCGAGTGTGGGAGCGAGTCTACGCCAACGTTTCAAACGAGGTCAAGAAGAAGCCCGCTCCTGTTCGAAATCTCTTCTATGCAGCTCTCGGGTTGGGACTCCGGGCGGCGGACCTGCGGAACCAGGGCAAGCCTGTCCCGCTTTGGATGAAGCGAGCGCTGGCGCTTGCCGACAAGCTTGTGTTCCGCACAGTGCGTGAACGGCTGGGAGGAAGGCTGCGGCTCCCAGTGTCAGGTGCAGCTCCGCTGGGCCGTGACCTGGCGCGCTTCTTCCAGGCGATCGGCATGCCCCTGTTCGAAGGCTACGGGCTTACGGAGGGTGGTATCACGATGTTGAACCCCCTCGACAACGTCCGCGCAGGCAGCATTGGAAAGCCCTTCCCCGGAGTCGAGATCCGCATCGCCGAGGATGGGGAACTGCTGATCAAAAGCCCCACGCTGTTCTCGGGCTACCTGAATGATCCTGAAGCGACCGCGGCAGTACTGCGCGACGGCTGGCTTTATACCGGTGATATCGCCGAGATGGACGCCGACGGATATCTCTACATCACCGGCCGCAAGAAGGAGCTGATCGTCTCATCGAACGGCAAAAAGATCTACCCTGCGCGCATCGAAAGCCTGTTCAAAGTGGAGCCGCTGGTGAATCAGATCCTTCTTGTAGGCGATCGTCAGCCTTACGTAACGGCGCTGATCACAATCAATTCCTCGGCCGCTGAGACGCTCCCCGGCATGGAAACGCTGAAAGGTGCTTCGCCTGAGCAGGTCGCGACGGCACAGCCGGTTCACAAGGCGGTTGACGATGCGGTGAAGCGCATCAATCGTCAGCTCGGACAGTTCGAGCAGATTCGCCGGTTCCATATTCTGGAGCGCGACTTTTCCATCGAACGCGGTGAACTGACCCCGACGATGAAGGTCCGGCGCAAGCAGGTCCTGGATAATTACAAGCAGGTGGTCAGCGAGCTCTATCTGGGCCGTGAAGAGATGGTGTGATCGCTGAGGCGAATCACACGTGCTTCCCCATCGGTTTCGATCTCGATCTCAGCTTGTGGAGGCGGCAGCACCGAGCGGAATCGCTCGCCCCACTCAATCAGCACCAGGGAGTTTTCCCTGTCCAGCAGCTCTTCAAGCCCGAGATTCAGTACTTCGCGCGGAGTCTCCAGCCGGTACAGATCGACGTGAAACACCCCGCTGCCATATTCATGGATGAGCGTGAATGTGGGGCTGGAGACCTCATCGCGAGTGGTTGCACCGACACCTTCCGCGATGCCTTTGGTCAACGTTGTCTTGCCCGCACCGAGATTCCCGGTCAACAGTATCAGCCCGGGGCGGGGAAGCGTTGCCGCGAGTTCACGTCCCAGCTGAATCGTCTCCTCTTCAGACTGCGTGCGAATCGTTCTGACACTCACGATCTGCCTCCGGAAGCCAGCGCTGCTAATCCGTAGCGATCAGCGCCTGCTCTCCAATCGCCTTCGCACCCAGTTCGCC
>DASQEG010000798.1:0-4667 GCA_035633775.1 Bryobacteraceae bacterium | reverse complement strand
GCCGCCGCAGTGGCTACCCCGGCACATGGCTGCCCTCACCTGTCAGCAGTGAGCCCGCCGTCGAGGAGCCGGCCGACAGTTCAGGAAACCCGGCGGCAAGGTATGACATGGTCGAAAGCCTGTCTTTCGCCTTCCTCCTTGCCCTGGAGGCGCTCTCGCCGACGCAGCGCGCCGTGTTGCTGCTGCGCGATGTCTTCGACTACTCCGCCCGTGAGGTCGCGGCGGCGCTGGGCATGACGGAAGCCAACGCACGGACGACGCATATGCGTGCACGCCGGGCAATGGCGGCATACGACAAGGCACGCCAGCCCATCACTCCGGAGTGGCGAGAGAGGACGCGCGCAGCGCTCGACCGTTTTCTCTTCTGTGTTCGCTCCGGCGATGTAGCAAAACTGGAGTCCCTCCTGGCCGCGAACATAACCACGATGTCCGATGCCGGCGGCGAATTCTTCACACACGCGGGTCCGATCACTGGGCGTGACCGCGTCGCGCAGCTGTTCCTGAGAATCGCGCAGGGATCCACGCCGATCACACGCATGGACAGCCTGATCGTCAACGGCATGCCCGCCGTGCTGGTGGCGCGTGAACCCCGGCCAGGCTACGCACCGCGATTCGTGATACAGGCCGAGCTCGATGCGGACGGCCGGCTTGTCCACGTCTAAACAATGCTCGCGTCTCGCAAACTGGTCGCGGTCGGGGCAGCCGCATCATGAACCCTGACGCACTTGTTCGAAGCTAAGCTTCTCGAAGCCGGGATAACGCCGCTCGATCCCGATGGCTGGCTAACCTCGGAACCTGTGGTGCTGGGCTGGATGCCGGCTGTGTCCGTCGACTTCCGGGGTCCTGCCGGCAACCTCCTGGAGTATCTCGCGATGCTTGGCGAATCGGCACAGCCGGATGCGGGCGTGGTGCCATGGACGCAATGGACCAGACGGCCTCAGCCCCAGTAGGGCTCACCTGTGGCCAGATGCTTTCTTATGTGATCCTCGTTGATGGTCAGCCCGAGCCCCGGTGCCTTCGACATATGCAGAACGCCATTGCGTACTGCCGGCTTTCCGTCAGCGACCATCTGCTCGTACATGCCTTCGGGTCGGCCGAGGCGGCTTTCGGACCGGTAGAAGTTCTCAATCGCCATCGACAGATGCGCTGAGGCATAGGTGCGGATCATCGAGCCGACGTTGTGCAGAGCTACAGGGGTGCGGGTGAATGCGGCGTAGTCGGCGATCTTCTTCACGCCTGTGATGCCGCCTGCATAGGACACGTCGGGATGGATGATGTCCACTGACTGCGTATCAAGGAATGGCTTGAATCCACGGACCATCTCGAGCTTCTCGCCCGTCATAATCGGGACGCGCGAGGCGCGCTTCACTGCCGGCCAGGCTTCAGAGAACGGCACGTTCAACGCATCTTCGAGGAACAGCAGGTCCAGCGGCTCGATCGCACGTGCGATTGCAATGCTGCTGGGCGCGTCGAATTCACCGTGGCACGCGACGGCAATGTCGAGATCGTCGCCCGCGGCCTCCTTCACATTTGCGTACGCCCGATGCAGCCTGCGCATCTCCGACGGCTGAACACTTGGGTGGAAAGGGCGGCCAATCGGAAACGCCTGATCGATGTTGATCTTGAATGCGCGGAAACCCTCTGGAACAGCCTTTACGCGCTGTACCCAGTCCTTGACGGCCGCACGGTCGTGCATATCTTTCAGGTAATCGCCATGCGAGTACATGGGGCAGCCATCACGGAACGGACCGCCCAACAATTTGTACACCGGGCGGCCGGTAATCTTGCCTGCGAGGTCCCACAACGCTATGTCGATGCCGCTGACGGTTCCAATCGCGGGCATGAACGGGTGCTGCATTGACGTCATCTGGAAGAAGTGACGCTCGATGGACAGCGGATCCGAGCCGGTCAGGCGGATACGGTTGTCCATATGGGCAATATGGCTTCGCGCCATGGCGACATTGGTCCCGGTCTCGCCATATCCACTGAGGCCTGCATCGGTTTCGATCTTAATGAGACAGCCGTCGAACGTGTAGTCCAGCGCGAGTGCCTTGATGGCTGTGATCTTCACCTCCCCCGCGTACGGCGCGGCAAAGGCGCGGAACCCGTTCATCCACGCGCCCACCGGTACTGCCAGGGCAGCTTTAAGCATCTGTCGCCGGGAAATCATTGGTGCTACGTCCTCCTGTCGCAGTCGCGCAAGGCGTTCAGCTTATCACCCACCTTTGACGGCCGATGACGGGCGCAGTGTCCGCCAGGTACTCTATGCCCGTCAGCTGCAGAGGCATATACTCGTGTACACTGACCCACATGTCTCAGCCGGCTAATCTGCTCGTGCGCGGGTGGTTGCTTCTCGCATGCGTGAGCGTTCTAAACGCTTCAACATACTCGTACACGGATCTGAGGGTGCCGGGAGCTCCATCTACGACGCTGCGCGATATCAACAACAGCGGGATGGTTGTCGGCACTTATGGCGCTTCTCTGTTCCCGACCTCCGGCTTTGTCTGGAGCGGGCAGAGCGGTTTCACGTTGTTCGATGTGCCGGATGTCAATCCTACGTTTGGCACGGAGGCGTACAGCCTGAACGACGCAGGCGTGGTCGTTGGTTCTGTCTTCCCAGGATGCTGTTCGTCGTCTCGCTCGGGCTTTATCCGCGAGACCGACGGGGCAACGAGGCTGCTCCCCGGGATGAGCCTCGTGCGAGGCATCAATAACGCGGGCTCAATCGCAGGGGTCGCCACGTCTCCGGTCATTCAGCATCCCGACGGGACGTCAACGGATGTTCAAGTGCCTGGTGCCTACGTCATTCTTGAAGACATCAACAATCTGGGCGATGTCGTCGGGTACAACGATACCTCCGGGTTCATACGCCAAAGTGACGGTTCGCTGACTTTCCTAAATGTTCCTGGAGCGCTGTTCACCGTCGCTACCGGTCTGAACGATCGCGATGAAGTGGTCGGGTTCTATCGTGACCAGCAGATCCGGCATCGCGGTTTCTACTGGAGCGTTAGCACTGGGTTCCGATTCCTCGATCACCCGGAAACGACCGGCGATACGCTGCTCTACGGGATCAACAATGCGGGCACGCTGGTTGGGTCTTACCGGACGCCTGGTAGCTTCAACGAGGCGGGCTTCATCGCGGCTTCAACGGCAACGGCAGTTCCCGAGCCGGGCAGCGCCGTGGTAATTTTCAGCGGGTTGACCGCCTTGTGCATAGCTCGGTCTGTTCGGGCCAGAGCCGTTGGATCAGGCCGTCGCTGATTCGCTCAGCAGCGGCGTCGGGGCACCAAGAACGCGCAGTTCTCGCGTTGCGTGAGGAAGCAGGTTCTCGCTGACTTCGAACTCCTCGAGATCGAGGGTGGTACGAATGCGCACGAGCGTCACCTCCTCCTCCGATGCCCGTCCTACGGAATCAGCAAGGATGTCCAGTGCCTCGGCATCGTCGCGAGCCACCAACGGTGTGCGCAGGCCCGGCAGGTTGTTTGCGGTCAGCCCGTTCACGCGCGTCGACTCCCAATCAATTCCGTCTAACAGCCTTCTTGAGATCATGTCTGCCATGCCGAGGCCATTGGCATTTCCGCCCTTGACCGAACGAGCGTAGACGCGCCTGATGAACGGCAGCCAGCTCCAGGGATTTTGCGGACCGTAGGGGTGGCGGTTGATCACCTTGCTGTCCATGCCGACACCGGAGACATGCTTTCCGATCTCATCCACGACAAGGATGTCGATCTCTGGAAAGGGTAGTTTCGCCATGCCCTGCTTAACTCTGTCGAGCAGCAGCGGTTCCTGGGCGGCGATGTCCGCACCCCGCATCGCTGTAATCTGTTCCGTCTGGTGACGCGCGTTCTCCAGAATCCCGATGCCGCCCAGGATTTTGCCCGAAGCGAGCACGTGCTCGGCCACGTCGAGGATCACAGGGTAGAACCCCTCTCGAACAATCCGTCGATGATACTCCTGCGCGCCGTACAGCTTCCCAATGCCGATGGCCGCCATCTTCATGAGTCCGCTCTCGACAGGGGCTTCGAAGGTGGTGTGCCACTTGATCCGGTTCACCAGGAGGATGCCGTCGCTCTCCGCCGCCGTTCGGTCGATGTAGACATCGACGCCGTTCGCGCTCAGCCCGAGAGGCGCAACTTCCACCGAACTGAGGATCGGGCAGATTGCCTCATCGATGCCGTAACCCTGAATTACTTTTCGCTGCCCCTCTGCCGTGCCGCCGCCGTGGCTGCCCATGGCAGGAAAGATGAAGGGATTCGCCCCCTGCTCGCGGAGCCAGTCAACGGCAGAGCTGACGACCTCCCGCAGGTTGGAGATTCCGCGGCTGCCGACGCCGACTGCAATCCTCGCACCGGGACGCAGTCCGTCAGCTATCCCCGAACTGGCCAAGTCCCGCCGGACTGCGCCGGGAATATCACTCAGCGCCGAATGCGGGAAGTTCTGGGAGACGCGCACCATCGAGGGCAGAGGCACTCGGCCAGTCTACACCAGCACGTCTCAACAAGCATTCACGAGATTGTAATCTGAGTGTAACGAGAGACCGTTAATTTCAGATGTAGATCTTATGCGCAAGATTGCCCTGATCGAAGACGATGCTGATCTCTACGCACTCCTCGAGTACAACCTCGAGAAAGAGGGTTTCACCCTTGTCGGTGCCCAAACCGGGAAGG
>DASQEG010000797.1:0-3104 GCA_035633775.1 Bryobacteraceae bacterium | reverse complement strand
AAGGCCGTGCTTATCAACCTCTGGGCAACGTGGTGCGGACCGTGCCGTGCTGAGCTGCCACACTTCCAGAAGCTGTACGAGCAAACAAAGGACCGGTCAGATGTGCAGGTTATCTCCTTCAACGTCGATCAGGAGGCCGGTCTCGTCGATCCCTACATGAAAGAGAACTCGTATTCGTTCCCGGCACTCATGGCGTTTGGCATCGTTCGGGAAATGTTCGACGGCTACGGGATTCCTCAGAACTGGCTTATTGATTCGAAAGGCAACTGGATCGCGACGCAAATCGGATTTGACGCGTCCGATACGGACTGGGTTGGTTCGATGCTTAAGCGGCTGGACGCCGCGAAAACGGGCAAAGCTCCCGCCGGCACGGAATGAAAAACTCTGAGTGTCTACGCGTTGCTGACCAGTTGCGTCGGGCCTTCAACGGCGACCCATGGCACGGCCCGCCTTTGAGCGAACTGCTGAGTGGCGTGACTGCCGAGCAGGCGATCGCTCGGCCGCTGCCGTCCGCTCACAGCATCTGGGAGCTGGTCGTACACAGCGATCTGTATGTCAATGGAGCGGTCGACGCTGTGCAGGGCACGCCTCTGCCACGGTGGTACGGCACTGGCCAGGACTGGCCTGAGATCTCGGACAGAAGCCCGCAAGCCTGGAGCGAAGTCACTGGCACCCTCTTCCGAAACGCAGAGCGGCTGGCGGATGTAGTCGAACAGTTCGGCGACGACAGGCTGCAATCGATCGTGCCTGGCCGCGAGTACGACTTCTACTACCTGTTTCATGGGATCGTGCAGCATAGCCTCTACCATGGCGGACAGATCGCGATTCTGAAGAACGCGGTCGCGGTGGCTCGATAGAATCGGGCGGATGCCTTCTCTCACCCGCCGCGCGTTCCTTGCATCAGCTCCGCTGCTGGCTGCAGCGCTGGAGAAGACCACCGTCAAGTCGCTGCGCACGCGAAAACACACGATCTCCAATCGCGATTACCTGTTCGTGGAACTTGAGACCACGAACGGTCTCGTCGGCCTCGGTGAGGGTTCGATGTCCGGCCGCGTGCAGATCATCGAACAAGCGATTCAGTGGTTTACACCCTACCTCACGGGCAAAGACCCAGGAGGCATCGAAGACCACTGGACGCGAGCTTACTATCAGTTCTCGCGTTATCGTGACGGCTCGATTCTGATGACCGCGCTTGCCGCGATCGACCTTGCATTGTGGGACCTCGAAGGTAAACGGCTGGGCTTGCCTGTGTGGCGGTTGTGCGGGTCGGCCGAGGCGCGCCCGCTCCGCGCGTACTATAGCCACTGGAGCCACACACTGACTCCACGCTCGCCCGAGCGGCTAGCCGAGCTCGCGGCGAAGACGAGCGCTGAGGGCTGGACGTGTGTGAAGTGGGTTCTGCCAAAGGGTGGGACCGAGAGCGAGCGTCTGCGCAGGCTCGCAGCGGAGGTCGAGGCTGTGCGCAAGGGTGGCGGCCCTGATCTGGATATAGGTCTCGAGATGTGGGAGACGTTCTCCGCTCGTTCGGCACTCGAGTTCGCGCGCGCCGTTGCTCCTTTCAAGCCGTTGTTCATCGAGGAGCCGACATGGCGCGAGTTACCCCATGTGCTCGGTGAGATCGCCGCCCAAAGTCCCGTCCCGCTCGCTGGAGGTGAGGGCCTGACATCAAGATACGAGTTCCGTCACCTGCTGGACGCAAAAGGCGCGCAAATCATCCAGCCTGACGTCATCCATTGCGGCGGCATCACCGAGATTCGCCGCATTGCATCGTTGGGTGAGGTGTACGGAGTAGAGATCTCGCCACACATGTACTACGGGCCGGTTGCGCACACGGCATCGCTGCATTCGATGATGTCGGTTCGAAACTTCCTGATGCAGGAGTGGGATACAGGCATGGAGCCCATCTTCACAGAGATCACTCGCGGCACGTTCCCGCGTGTGACCAAAGGTTACGTCAGCCTGTCCGATCGTCCGGGTCTTGGCATCGAAATGGACTGGGCCGAGTGCGACAAGCGGTTCCCATATCGTGCACAAAGTCTCAGGCCGCCCGGAGGCCGTTAGCTCATATCCGCGATCTGCGCTACCGTGAGTTGAAGGTCCCCATGATTGCCAGAGCCGCTGTGCTCGTGTTCGCGACGATGCTCGCTTCGCCCTTGCATGCGGCCGAGGCCAGCTATGCAAAAGCAGAACAGTTGCTGCAGCATGGTCTGGAAAGCAGGAATCCTGACACACGGAAGGTAGCTGTTGCAGCGCTCAGTCTTGCCGCCTCACGGGAGCCGTTCCGCACAAGATTGCGTTCGATGCTGAGCGATAAGGATGCGGAGGTACGGCTCGCCGCTCTCGCCGGCCTGTCGGAGGTGAAGCACCCGGCAGTTGCGACGGAACTCCGAAAGATGCTGGACGACGAGGTTCCCGAAGTCAGCTTTGCAGCCGCGAAGGCACTCTGGAGCCTGAACGATCCTTCCGGCAAGCGTGCACTGATGGCTGTGGTCGGCGGCGAGTCAAAGGCGTCCTCCGGTTATCTTTCCCGGCAGAAGCGTGAAGCGCTGCGGATGATGCATACGCCGCGTACCGCCCTGCTCTTTGCCGCACGACAAAGTGCAGGGTTCGCACCCATACCGGGACTTGGTGGAGGAATCTCTTCCATGCAGGCAATCCTCACCGATCCTGAGGTGTCGGGCCGGGCGGCAGCGGCGCTGCTTCTCGCGCAGCGCGCCGACCCGGCAACACTGCAGGCATTTCGTGAGGCGCTTACGCAAAAGGACAGCTCGCTGCGCGCAGCCGCCGTGCATGCACTGGCACTGACCAACAGCAGGAAGTTCAGAAACGATGTTGCGCCGCTCATGGACGACGAAAAGGAAGCGGTGCGTCTTAGGGCCGCTGCCGCCTATATTCGCCTCTCACCGGCACCGCGGGCCCGTGCAGTCTCAGCGAAAGGGGCAGAGTAGGGCAGTGACCGCTATACGCGCTCGAGCTTGATCGGATACGTCGCTCCTGAGGCGAACTGTGCGACGTAGATGCTGTCATCCTCATCGACAATGAGATCATGCGGGTGGACGAACACATCCTCGGTGTGCCGCATGGACCGAAGTTTCCCGTCATCT
>DASQEG010000796.1:0-4050 GCA_035633775.1 Bryobacteraceae bacterium | reverse complement strand
ACAATCCGGCTATCAAACTCGACGTCAATGGGGCCCGACTGCTGCTGCTCGCCGGTCATGTGAACGAGAGCGCCTGCAAAGACAGTAACGAAGTACATCCGACCCTCAGCCCCGCCACGCTCAAGAGCCATCGTCGGCGATTTCAATCGATACTTGCTCACCCTTCACCCTTCAGTTCGGCACGAGCGTATCAGTTGACAAAGCGGCCGTATATAGCCCTTTAGCGACAAGGTGGTATTTGAAGCCGTCATCCTTATTTCGAGGACAGGAGGCCCAGAGCGCGAAAGGCTTGGCGGATGATGAGCTTCTTGTCTGGCGGGCAGCTACTCTCGCCACCCGCGGATTCACCCGTAAGGCCCCACTCGCGCCTACATGCCTCAATCCACGAGGTTTCAGGCACAAACGAGTGCTGCCGCACGACCCACTTCTGAATTTCAAGATTGGTGACCTTACCGTGCATGGTTGGTTCTCTTATCGACCCGTCGAGAACGGCAAAGAGAAATTTGTTTTGAGATGTCCTATTGAGGAGGTCACTAGCAGGATGCGTCGAACGCTGCAGGACGGAAAACGGGGCCAGCCATGGTTACATCAATCGCATCCCCGAGTTGGAGAAAAGCTTGTCCTTTGACCACCTATCAGAGGCGCCACGCCCATACGCCTCATCGAGGTACTGCGGGTCCGTAAAGCTGCTCACCATGATGATTACCGTCTCAGCCACACGGCTCTTTATAGCGGTCGCAGCTTCCAAGCCGTCCATATTAGGCATCGAAATGTCCAGCAGGACGACATCAGGACGAAGTTCCTCCACAAGCTGAAGGGCTTCGAGACCATCGGACGCTTCAGCGACGACATCGCAATGTTCTTGAGCAAGCTGACGCACCGAGTATCGAATGAGAGCATTATCCTCGGCAATAACAACTCGCGGGCGCGTGTTTGATGCTCCATTGGAAGTCTACCGTTAGACGCTTGAAAGCACCACGTTTGACTGGAGCTTTCACTATGAAGGCTGGCCAAAACGGCGCATTGCTAAGGGTTACTTCCGTCAGCGACATCAGTCAGTCAGTTTGATCGGTTCGGGTGCCGGAGGAGGCGAACGCTTGTCTTTCGCAATGATCTGATGTCGCTCGTTGCAAGCAGGGCAAGCTCGCAGATGGTTATCAACCATCGGCGCTGCACTAAGATTTAAGCGGAACTCGGACTTAGCCGCAAGTCTCAGTCCGTGAGGTGACTGTCAGCCATGTTCCCGATTTTTGCATCGGGTCGATGCGAGTTCATTTTAGGAACGCGAGTCGAAGTATAGCCTCTCTCTGGTGACGAGAGCACTGGCACAATGGACTCCGGAGCAGCGGATCCGGCATTACAGTGATATGAGTGGCGTTGAAAACAATCGGGTGAGGCAGTTCGCGGCCGAACAGACGGACGCGGGTGTCAATTCGTGAGACGTCGACCAGTACACGAGAACGGAGTTGGATTTGGTCCCACGTCTCGCGGTTCGCTCTTGTGTGACTTCACTCCCACCACCGCCGGCGATGTACTCAAAGGCCATGTTGGTTAGGCGTTCGCGTGCAAACGGCTCAACAATCCAGCAGCGTCGTTGCACGCCCGAGTGGAGACTGTGTGCTCCGCTGTGCCTCTACCTGCTGACCCTTAAGGCTTCGAACCGCAGCCATCATTGCAGCAGACGCCAGAAGTGTTCGTCGTGTCTGGATCGCGCCCATCTCCCGTGATGGCCTATGTTACCGAACGCCGCAGCGCTGATTGACAACCGGAACGTACATCCGACGACCTCCTCATAACCGGTGTGAACGAACAGGTAATCACGGCTATGCAGGTGGTGGCGAGGCCGGGCTGGCGGAAGCGGAACCACCAGTAATTGCCGGTTGTTCTCCTAATGGCGCACTGGATGACACTGGCGCCGTCCTCCGCTCGATTCGATCGGCCGTTAGCGCCAGCGGCTCCGAGATGCGGCATCCGGTGAAGGCGAGCGTGGCGCAGAAGGTGCGCACCTCCCGCAGCTCGGCCTCGTCGTCGGCTTTGAGGAAGGCCTCGCGCTCGGCGGGGGTCAGGTACTTGCGGGTCCGCTGGAGTCATAAAGGGTGCCCATTCTGCCGATTTGGACACTTGTCGCGGGATGTCTTTGAAAGGAGGGATGGGCGTCCGGCGGGAACGGCCCGAACTCCTGCCTTACGGTGCAGCGTTCTCGAACAGAAGTGGGTCTTTTGTTCAACGGACTGATCACACTGAATGGGAAAGGGTTTGATGCACCAGCTTGTCAGGCCGCGCTTACGGCTTCGGACGCGGTGCCATCTTCGTTTTCGTGTCTACGGCATACAGGGACGTGCGTGCTGTGAGGAACACCCTCTGCCCGTTCGGCCCGCCGAAGGTGAGATTTGCGGCGGCTTCCGGCAACAGAATACGTGCAAGCAACTTTCCATCGGGCGAGAAGATCTGGGCTCCGTCGCCCGAACTTGACCAGATTCTTCCCGCGGCGTCACAGCGAATCCCGTCCGGGCCGCCCTTGTCGATGGTTGCAAATACTTCGCCTCCAGAGACTGACCCGTTTCGGTCCACGTTGAAGATGCGGATGTGACGCGGTTTGCCGGAATCAGCGACATAAAGCTTCGATTCATCAGGGGAGAAGCAAAGGCCGTTCGGTTTGTCAAAATCCTTGATCACAGGCGTAAGCGACTTAGTTCGCGGATCGAAGCGGTAAACGTAGTTGCCTTGCTGTTCCTTCGTTCGTCCACCGAGGCCGTAATCGGGGTCCGTGAACCAGAGAGTATCGTCGGATTTCACCACAACGTCGTTTGGCGAGTTCAGCTTCTTGCCGTCGTGAGTTTCAACAATCGCGACGACATCACCGTTCTTCTCAGTGCGTGAGATGCGGTGAGCGCCATGTTCTGCCGTAACCAGCCGTCCCTCCCGGTCAACCGTGTTGCCGTTTGCATTGTTACTCGGCTGGCGGAAAGGGGCCACGCCGTTTTTGACATCCCAGCGTTTCAGTTCATTCGCCGGAATGTCACTGAAAACGAGAAAGCCTCCTTGGCCGATCATCCATGCCGGACCTTCAGTAAACTTCATGTTCGTTGCTAACCGCTCGACTTTGACATCAGCGGTGAATATCTTGTCGAAGGCGGCTTTGTCGACAACTTCGAAATCCGCGGCGAACACGAGGCGAGCGGATGCAAGCAGCAGAGCAGGGCGCATCAGGTTCTCCTGTTAGATGCCCGTCAGAGTACCGCAGCCCGGGCGCGAAAGGCAACGGCTCTTCCCAAACCCGATCCCGTAGGCTCGAATATCAGAACTGGTTCGAAATCAGAGGCCTGAGAAGATGCGGGCTGGATGAACACAGGCTATCAGCAGGCCGGACTGCTGGCATATGTAACGGGGCTGGTGAGTCAGGAACTGCTGCTGCAGTCGAAATCTCGCCGCCGAGAACCGAATCCGTGCGGGCGCACGTCCCAGCCCGGCTGCGGCTCTCAGATGCCGAACACGCCAACTCTGGGCGAGATCGGGAAACGACTCGGGCGAAAGGGTGTGGCGAAAGTCGTCGCAAGTGGCCAGGCGCGGAGGCGATTCCCGGCTGGTGGCGGAAGCTGGTGGCTGAGAAGTTCGATGGTTCAAAGCACCGGGCTTACCGGGCGGCCGAAGATTGACCCGCAGATAGAACATTTGATCGTGCAGTTGGCGCGTGCAACTCCGGCTCGGGGCTATAACCGGGTCGCCTGTGCCTTCCGCACCTCGGCACAACGTCTCCGACCAGACGGTCGGGAACGTGCTTCGCCGACATGGGATCGCAGGTGGCCACACGCCTCGAACGGCGGCACGGCGCTTCGAATTTTCTCCCGTTTCGGTAAACTCGCCGACGCACTTGGACGTATTGTCGGCTAGGGTTCGTGAACTTGGTTGGGCGTGATTCCCTCGGCATTGGTTTTGAAGCAGGTCTGTTCGCGCTGCCTTATGAAGGCGAGCAGGCAATGACGCACGCCATATCCCACTCGCCCGAGTGATCGCGGAATCCCGCCACGTCTGCCGATATTGTGTGGTGTG
>DASQEG010000795.1:0-4986 GCA_035633775.1 Bryobacteraceae bacterium | reverse complement strand
CGGGACGGCCCAGCATGGGCTCATGGCTGAGCTACGGGCTGGGATCGGAAAACAAGGACTTGCCCGGGTTCGTCGTCCTCTTATCGGGTCAGAACGCACCTGATGGAGGCAAGTCCTGCTACGGCAGCGGCTTTCTTCCGTCAACGTATCAGGGTGTTGAGTTTCGGCGGTCGGGCGATCCGGTTCTGTTCCTGTCGAACCCGGAAGGGATGGCAACGCAGACTCGGCGAAGGTCGCTCGATTTGCTGAAGGACCTGAACAAGTCGCATCAGGCCGACGTCGGTGATCCTGAGATCGCTTCCAGAATTGCAGCTTACGAGATGGCGTTCCGGATGCAGACCAGCGTACCCGAGCTTGCAGACATTTCTTCCGAGCCGGAGCACGTTCACAAGCTCTACGGCACAGAGCCGGGAGTGAACTCGTTCGCGAATAACTGCCTCCTGGCGCGCCGCCTTGTGGAGCGCGGAGTCCGGTGCGTGCAGTTGTACCACCGTGGCTGGGACACACACGGAAACGCCGGCAGCGAAGACATCGTAAACAAGTTGACGGCACTGTGCCGCGCCACCGATCAGGCGGCGGCCGCGCTGATCAAAGATCTGAAGCAGCGAGGACTGCTTGAGTCCACGATCGTCGTCTGGGGCGGCGAGTTCGGTCGTACTCCGATGAATGAGGCTCGCAGCGGATCGAAGTTTCTTGGCCGCGATCACCACCCGCGCGCGTTCACCATGTGGGCGGCGGGTGGTGGCATCAAGCCTGGAGTCACGATTGGCCGCACCGACGACGTGGGATACAACATCGTCGAGGATCCTGTTTCGGTGCACGATCTGCATGCGACGCTTCTCCACCTGATGGGAGTTGAGCACACGAAGCTCACCTATAAGTTTCAGGGCCGCGATTTTCGCCTCACAGACGTACACGGCGAGCTTGTCCGCAAGCTGATGGCCTGATTCGAGTCAGGCGGGAGCTATGGCTCTCGCCAGCTGCAGTCTCCAGTCCTGGCGCCAGTCATCGCGCGGCTCTGCCGCGGCACGTGCGAATATCCACAAGCGAATCCGTTCGTGCTCCAGACCGAGCAGGTCCGCAATGCGACCAATTGTCGCGTCCGGAGCACACAACAGCCGCTCCTCGCAATTGAAAAGATGTTGCGTTGCGTCATACGCGGGATCGCCCGTAAATGGTTTTGGATCGATTACCAGCCATTCCTCGCGCTGAGCGCGGAGTACGTTTCCTGCATGTAGGTCCGTGGCCAGAAGGACGTCATCGGGTGTGGGCTCGGTCAAGGTCTCAAACAGCTTCAAGCCTTCTTTGACGAGGCCTCCGTCCCGCCAGCGATTCGCCGCTGCGATTGTGTGCTGACTCCAGTGCGCAGTCATCAGCCGCAAGTGGCGGAAAGGGTACGGGCTCGAAGGCATCCGCCACAAGCGACGCAGGAGTGCCGCGAGCACCACATCCTGCTCGGATTGCGGCAGCGTGCGCAAAGCTGTGCCGGGCTGACAGCGTTCAAGGAGCATGGCCCCAAGATGACTGTCGTAGTCCAGGAGTCGTACCGTTGGATTCGCGTTCCAGAAGCGCAACCCCTGGATCTCGTGTTCGCCCTCCATATGTGGCATGGCGACCTTCAACACTGCCGAACTGCGGTCAGCCAGTGTGACCGGCGCGACCCAGGAGCAGCTTACGTCTTCGCCGTCGAACGGCTCGCCCGCATGTAGCGACCATCGTGTTTCCAGTTCGCGAACAACACTGGGGAGCACAACCAGCCACGCCTCGCGGTCAGCGCTGTTCTGGCACGCCGAAGCCAGCCGCTCGGGAATGATGACCGGCTCGGAATTCATCGGAGCAATACGACCATCAATCGATTCTATGCACTCGACCGGAAAAGTGGTGCGCTCTGATAAGGCATCAGACCTGCAGCTCTTATACTTGTCACAGCAATGCTTCATGGACGCCGAGTTTTCACGGTGGCGGTTGCGTCAGCTCTGCTCGTAAGTGCTCAGACCGACTGGCCGGTTTTCGGACACGATCCCGGTGCGGCGCGTTTCTCTCCTCTGAAGCAGATCAATACCCGAAACATCTCCCGTCTGCAGCGTGCATGGACATTTCACACTGGCAAGCCGGGATCCGAGGCCATTCCAATCGTCGTCGGCGGCGTAATGTATCTGGCTGCCGCTAATGGCATCTTTGCGGTCGATCCCGAATCGGGCAGGAAGCTTTGGCACTACGAGGCAACACAGGTCGCACTTCGGGGGCTCGCGTACTGGCCCGGAGACAAGACGGCAGGGCCCCGCGTGTACGCAGGCGTTAAGGGCGGCATGATTGCCCTTCAGGCCGAAACAGGAAAGCCGGCAACAGGCTTCGCCAACGAGGGCCTTCTCGACTTGCGCCGGGGCGTGCTTGGAGATTTGTCAGACGCAAAGATCTCACTACAGTCACCGCCGGCGGTATACCGCAACCTGATTATCACAGGAAGTTCCAATGGCGAAGGCTCCCCCACAGCAGGGGCCTATGGAGACATTCGGGCCTGGGACGCTCGCACAGGCGAGCTGGTATGGTCGTTCCACACGGTGCCAAGGCCCGGGGAACCCGGCTATGACACCTGGCCTCCTGATGCCTGGAAGAACCGCTCGGGGACAAACGCATGGGGATTTCTCACCATCGACATGGCACGCGGACTTCTCTACGTTCCATTGGGATCGCCGACAACGGACTTCTATGGAGCCGACCGGCACGGCGACAACCTGTACGGCAACTGCCTGGTTGCACTGGACGCTGCAACCGGCAAGCTCAAGTGGTACCAGCAACTCGTTCACCACGACCTGTGGGACTTTGATCCCGCGGCGCCTCCGATTCTGTTTGACGCGGTTCGCAACGGCAGCAAAATACCGGCGGTGGCACAGATCACGAAGACAAGCCTTCTGTTTGCGTTCGACCGGATTACGGGCCAGCCGCTGTACGGTATGGAAGAGCGTCCTGTTCCGCAGAGCACCGTACCGGGAGAACGCACCTCACCAACTCAACCGTTCCCTCTCAAACCTCCTCCGCTGTCGAAGGTTGAGTTCCGCTCGGAGGACATGTACGACCTCACACCCGAGCATGCCGCTTTCTGCCAGGAGTTGTTCGAGAAGAACAGGATGAAGCCAAGCTCTCTCTACACTCCGCTTGGCCTCGAAGGAAACAACCTCATGTTCCCTAGTACGCTGGGCGGCGGCGGCTGGGGTGGTCTCTCCAGCGATCCACTGCTTGGATACCTTTTCGTCAACGTGAATAATCTTGGCCAGTGGGGGCACATGGAGCTTAAAATCGACCCAAAAACCGGACAGTCCACGTATGTCCGGACCTCCGCGTACGGGGCATATGCGCGCTTCTGGAACCGCGACACACGCGTGCCATGCACCAAGCCTCCATTCGGCGAGCTGATTGCGATCAATACGGCGACCGGAGACGTTGCGTGGAGATCCAATCTTGGCACTGTTCCATTGCTCGAACAGCAAGGCATTAGAAACACCGGCGCACTCAATCTCGGCGGCAGCATTGCGACAGCCGGTGGTCTGGTGTTCATTGCCGCCACAACTGACAGCCGCTTCCGTGCATTCGATTCGAGGTCAGGACGTCTGCTTTGGGAGCAGCCGATCGACGCAAACGGCCATACAGTCCCCATCACGTACCAGGGCAAGAGCGGAAAGCAGTATGTGGCCATTATGGCCGGTGGAGGCGGAGGCTATTTTGGCGGCACGCCCAGTGATTCCCTGATTGCATTCGCCCTCGGCGATCGCCCCGCGCCGCCGCCACCTTCCTTCACGTCGAAAGTGGAACGGCCGACTGCACCGAGCCCTTCGACCGGTTCTGTGGTGCTACCGGACACCCCCGGAAAAGCCCTCGTGCAAAGGACCTGCGGCGGCACATGCCACGGCATGAACAGCGTCGTCGGAATGAAGCGCAATCGCGCCGGATGGGTCGCGATGGTGGAGAGCATGGTCGCCAGAGGTGCTGTTGCGAAGCCGCCCGAAATGCAGCAGATCATCGACTACCTGGTTCGGCACTTTGGCAACTAACCCAAGCCTGTCTACTGTCGCCGCGTCTCCGTGATTTCGCGGAAGACACGAAGCAGATTTCCGCCCATGAACTTACGCATGCGCGTTTCGCTCCAGCCGCGCCGCAGCATCGCTTCCGTCAGCATCGGCAGATCTGAGATGTCTCGCATGCCGCGAGGGGGCGTCGGTCCTCCGTCAAAGTCGGTCCCCAGCGCGACGTGATCCTCACCAACCAGGTCAATGGCTCGTTCAACGACAGCGATCCACTCCTCGGGTGTGAGCAGGATGTCCTGTGGCATCTCCTTCATGCCCACCATCGGAAACTGTGGAGCGACACGGCGGTCAATCTCTTCAATCGTCATCTGTTCCTTGCGCCCGGCGATCTCCGTCGTATCCCAGAACGGCTTTCCGGTGTGCCTGGTACGCCATTCGAATGCCTTCACATTGTGAAACTCGTTGCCGATCTGAAAGCCGATGACTCCACCTTTGGCGGCAATGCTTCGCATCAGATCGTCCGGCATGTTCCGCTGAATATTGTTGAGCGCACGCATACCGTGATGGGTCGCCACAATAGGAGCGGAACTGACGTCGAGCACGTCACGCACCGTCTGATCGGAAGCGTGCGAGATGTTGATCACCATCCCGAGCCGGTTCATCTCACGGACGACGTCGCGGCCGCGCTCGGTCAACCCTTTGAATTTCGGCTCCGCGCAACACGACTCCGCGAAGTTGTTGGCCCAGTTGTGCGCGCTCAGTTGGGCTGACCGAACTCCCAAACGATACAGGTTCCGAAGAATCGCAAGATCACCGTCCAGATCGAACCCGCCCTCGACGTCCAGAACGGCGGCGATTTTACCGGCGCGATTGATCCGCACGATGTCCGACGCGCTTCGTGCAAGCTCGATGACGTTGCGATTGCGCTCGATCTGGTTGACTGCTGCGTCGAGTAGCTTGAGCA
>DASQEG010000794.1:0-4185 GCA_035633775.1 Bryobacteraceae bacterium | reverse complement strand
TCGAACTATAACCCGCTCAACAACACGCTCGAACTCGCGGGACTTGGGGACATTCCCATGAATATGGGCGTGAAGACGTATTACAACAACTTCGCCCCGCGGATCGGGATTGCGTACCGTCCAACTGACAAGTGGGTCGTTCGTTCCGGGTATGGCATTAGCTACATTCCGCGTCGCACAGGCCAGTCGAACTTCCCTGTGCTCGACAACGACAGCTGGCCGGCTTCGAATGGCTTCGTCCCGTCACCGGTGACGATGGCAACCGGCTTCCCTGCGCCGACGCCGCGGCAGCTTCCCGCCAGCGGCATTATTACGAACCCCGCGCTGACTTCGAACTACGGCAGCACGCCGTTGGACGTCAAGGTCGGCTATGTTCAATCCTGGAACTTCGCAATCCAGCGACAGCTCCCGTTCAATTTCGCCGGGGAAGTGGCTTACGTGGGCAATCACGGCGTCAACAACCAGTCCGAGTTCAACATCAACGCGTCTATGATCCCGGGATCTGGAAATGCGGGCCGACCCCTGTTCCAGCGCTTCGGACGCACGGGCAATGTGACCACGTTCATCGGCACGCACACGTATTACAACGGCCTGCAAGCGAAGCTTGATCGTCGGTTTTCCAACGGGCTGATGATCACGACTGCGTACACCTTCAGCAAGGCGATAAACTTCAGCGAGGATAACGGCGCGCCTCCGATCTCCCTGAACCTGCAACTAAACAAGGCACAGATGTCCGACAATCGTCGACATGTATACACTCAGAGCTTTCTGTATCAGCTTCCGTTTGGAAAAGGCAGGCACTGGGGCGGCAACGCATTCACGAACACGATTTTCGGGGGCTGGCAGGTGCAAGGCATTGTCAGCCTGATGAGCGGCACCTGGTTCTCACCCACCGCTCCCGACGCGCTGCTGAATGCGCCAGGAAACCAGCAGCGTCCGAACCTTGTCGGTAAGGTGAACTACCCGAAACTGATTGGGCCCGGCGAGCAGTTCTTCGACAAGTCGGCGTTCCAGGTTCCGGCTCAGAACACATTGGGCAACGCCGGTAGAAACATCCTTGAGGGACCGAGATTCATGAACGTAGATGGATCGGTGTTCCGCGATTTCCGCATTCGTGAAGGGATGACCGCCACGTTCCGTCTGGAAGCCTTCAATGCGACGAACACACCGCACTACAACAACCCCGTAGCCGACATAAACTCGCCGCTGTTCGGCCAGATCAACGCCGCGGAGCAAGACCAGCGTCAGTTGCAGCTCGCGCTGACGTTCCGCTTCTGAGTAAGAGGACCTCTCACGGTGGTTATGAATCATGCTGCCTGGTTCGCACTCACGCTGATCATTACTGGGGGCGTGTGCGACGCGCAATCGGGGCCGGCCATGCGCACTCGTGACATTACCCGGCTGAGCCAGTTTGAGATCGCGAAGTACCTGAAGCGTAATGACTCGATCTTCGTCCCGGTAGGATCCGTGGAGGGGAACGGGGCATCGCCATCCGACAGGGACTACGCTTCCGCTCTTGCCGTTGCCATGAAGATGGCGGAAGCGGCGGACGCTCTCTTCGCGCCGAATCTGTCCTACTTCTACGCCGGGTCGACGATCACGTCGGAAGCGACCGTCAACGTTTCGCTTTCGGAAAGCCGTGAGTATCTCAAGCAGTTGGCGAAGTCATTTTTGCGACAGGGGTTTCGGACGCAGGTATGGGTCGTCTCCGGCCATGGACCCGCGCCGCTCTTCGTAGGATCCATGGTGCGAGAATTCTTCGACGAGACGCACGTCCCCATCCTCGCCATCGATGCGGCCGACATCGCTCGGAAGCAAAACCGGGATCGGGAGAAGATGGCATACGGCACGTACTCCCTGCTCAACCGTCTCGACGACATGCCGCTGGCGAAGGATGTTCCGAACATCCCGATGAAGCCGGGCGGAGTCGCTGCCGACAATCCCGGGCTCGCGACGCTGTCGAAAATGGGTTATTCGGGAAGTCTGACGCTGGGCTTCTGGTGGGCCGACCCGAACGGCCACGGCTACAGCAACACGAACTTACCCACGACACCGGAAGAACGCGCGGCCTGGGGCAAGCAGGGTGAGGCGGAGATCGATGCGCTGGTCCAGGGCATGCATGTTCCCGCGATGCTGACGGCCCTCAAAGGCCACGCTAAATTCACTGAAGACGAGATCGTATCGAAGTACAAGGCGATGCTGCCGTAATGTTGGTCCTGGAGTCACTCAAATGAAATGGTTGATTGCGTTCGTCGCGTGCGTCAGCTTGGTGTCGGCGAAGGAGCCCGTTCGTCCCAAAATAGTGGGCGTTCCACATCTGGCGGTCTACGCAAAGGACCTGGACAAGAGTCGGGCGTTCTACCGCGACTTCCTGGGCTATGAAGAGCCGGCCACCGGGAAGTCGACCTATTTCAAAATAAACGATCGGCAATTCCTGAAGCTTCTGCCGGAAAAAGAGCCCGAATCCGACCGGCTCAGTCACATATCTCTGGAGACCGAAGATGTAAACGCGATGCGCGGGTATCTGCTGTCCCGGGGCGTAGTCGTTCCGGCGAAAGTGGAGAAGGACGACCTGGGGAACCTGATTCTGAACGTCCAGGACCCGGAAGGCCACACGGTGGAGTTCGTCCAGTACCGGCCCGATAGCCTGCTGGCGAAGAGCAGAGGCAAGCATCTACCCAACGGCAGGGTCTCGAAACGGCTGATGCACGTTGGGATCATCGTCACGAAACTGGACCCCGCGATGAAGTTCTACACCGACGTCCTCGGCTTCCGCGAGTTCTGGCGCGGAAGCAGCACCGGAACCGAACTATCCTGGATCAACCTGAAGGTCCCGGACGGGGAGGACTACATCGAGCTAATGCTCTACAAGGAGCCTCCCGCAGCGACGGCCCGTGGCTCTGCCCACCACCAGTGCCTGGAGGTGCCCGACGTTCAAGCCGCCCTTGCCGCGCTGGAAGCCAAACCGTACCGCAAGGAGTACACGCGCCCTTTGGAAGTGCGCACGGGTCGGAACCGGAAACGTCAGCTCAACCTGTTCGACCCGGACGGCACCCGAACGGAGCTGATGGAACCGGTCACAGTAGACGGAAATCCAGCGCCGTCGTCTGATGCGCCCCCTCCAGACAGACATCGTTAGCTTTCAACGAGATAACACGCGCTATGGGAGGCCGTAACAGCGCGCAACATACCGCTTGAAACTTCCGTTGGTGTCCGAAGGGTGGTCCACTTGTAATGGCTATGCCCGTTCCGGGCGGCGTCTGCCCTACGTTGTCGTGGTGTTCGAAATCAGGAGTGAAGCTGCCTTGATCACCGTCCGATCTTTTGCCTCGATTCTGGCACTTGCGTGCTTTGCCCTCCCGGCGACCGCCCAGCGAGCGCCGCTGTTCAAGAGCGAGGTGCAACCCGTCCTGGAAAAGAACTGCGCCGGGTGTCACAACCCGCAGCAGAAAATGGGCAAGCTGGACCTGAGTTCGTTCGCCGGTGTCATGGCAGGCGGCGGCAGCGGACCCGTGATCGCGCCGGGCAAGCCTGACCGCAGCCTTCTCTACAAGTTGATCGACAACGGGCAGATGCCCATGGGCGGCAAACTCAGCGACGCAGACAAGCAACTGATCAGGGCCTACATCGAGCACGGGCGCTTCCCGGCGGTCGAGGCTGCTGCCGAGGCGGCGCAGTTGGAGCGGGAGAAGGCGATCGTCACGCCCGAGGCACGGCAGTGGTGGTCGTTCCGTAAGCCCGTCAAGCACCCGGCTCCGACCGTAAAAAATGGCGGGCAGGCGAAGATGGAAATTGACAAATTCATCCTCGCCAGGCTGGAAGAAAAAGGATGGAAACTCCAGCCGGAAGCCGACCGGGTAAGTCTCATACGCCGCGCTTATTTCGATTTGATCGGCTTGCCTCCGACCCCAGCCGAAGTGAAAGCTTTCCGGGATGACCGGTCGCCCAATGCTTACGAGAAAGTCATCGATAAGCTCCTGCAGTCGCCGCACTACGGGGAAAACTGGGGTCGCCACTGGCTGGATATAGCGGGCTACTCCGATTCCGTCGGCGACGCAAACGACACCGAGCGGGAAGCCTCATGGAAGTACCGCGACTACGTCATCAACGCTTTCAATAGGAACAAGCCGTATGACAGGTTCCTCCTGGAGCAGTTCGCGGGAGACCAGTTAATCAATTACAAGC
>DASQEG010000793.1:0-21234 GCA_035633775.1 Bryobacteraceae bacterium | reverse complement strand
TGACTTCCTTGTGCGAGTTGTAGGTAACAGCCCACAGGGCATCTGCCCAGGGCAGAAGGGCTCCGATGCCGCATTCGCTTCGGGTCGGCCCGGTGTCGGCCGTAACACCCACGTTGGGGATGCCGGGCAGGAGGCTCTGAGCCGAAGCCATGCCAGCCCCACCTGCCAGCCCCGATAGCAACTGTCTGCGAGTAGTCATCTTCAAAAGATAAGCTTCAACCCAAACTGCAGGATGCGCGCATCTCGTGCGGAGGTGATGGTGCCGAACGCGCCCGATTGATTGCGTCCATCCGGACCTGCCACGAAGGACCCGTTTACCAGGCCGAGGTTCACGGTGTTCAGCCAGTTGAATGCCTCAGCTCGGAACTGCAGCCGCATGCCCTCGCGAATGCTGGTGTCCTTGATCAGTGATAGATCCATGTTGAAGGTGCCGGGGTTGCGTACATCCGGCAGAGTTCGGCCGACATTTCCAAGAGTGAACGACGGAGGATTGAAGAACTGCGAGGTATCGAACCAGCGTTCCGCGGTTGGATTGTCCAGCTTTGCACTAACGCCGGTGGAGTTCGGACGATCAGCACGTTGATTGTTGGCGCCTCGAATGATCACGGGCAAGCCGGTCTGCAGGGTCGTGATGTTGTTGATCTGCCAGCCGCCGACGAGACCTCTAAGAAGGCCGTTGGACGGATCCCATGCGCGCCCGCGGCCTATCGGGATCTCGTATACGGCGCTGATTACCATGCGCTGCGACACATCGGTGGGATCGACTGAGCGTTCCGAGCGGCGGTCGTATGCGCCGTACTGATACCCAACGGTGCCCACCTGCTCAATGCCGGGTCCGAAATTAACGGGAGTCACCGCACTGTCGCTGATGATCTTGCCGAAGGTGTAGCTGACAAGGACGGTCAGGCCGTTTGACATCCGGCTCTCCACACTCGTGAGCAGCGCGTGATAGATGGATGAGCCGAGGTGCGGGTTACGCACCGTGACCGCACCGTAGTAAGGGAAGGGACGCAGTAACTGGCCGCGGGTGATCGTTGGATCTCCGAAGGAACCGCGCACTTGTCCTGCATAAGGATTTTGAACTCGCTCCTGCAGTGCCAGGCCGAGTGCAAAGGCCTCAGGAGGCAGCTCATTCAGGTTGTAGCCGCCTGCCACCAGGTGATTGGCTTTGTTCGCGGAATACGTTGCGTCGAAGAGCCAGCCTTTGACTTGTTGCTGCAACGAGGCACTCCATTGCTGCGACATCGGCACCTTCTCCCGGGTCTGATCGAACGAGACATTCTGGCCGAGAAATGCTGCCGGTCCGAGCAGTCCGCCCCGCGGCGCCGCGGGAAGAAACGGGAAGCCCTCGCGGAACAGGAAAGCCGGATAGTTCCCATCGTTGCCGGGCGCCGTGTAGGTCGTGGAGGTGTTGGCAAACCCCTGGGTACTACCGAAAAAGACACGGTAGAACGTGGAGGGATAAAAGATGCTGTAGCCGCCGCGGACAACCGTGCTGCCGGTTCCGAAAACGTCATAGGCGAACCCAAAGCGCGGGCCGAAGTTGTTGTAGACGGGTTTGAACGGCGATTCACCGAAATCGGTGCCGGCGAACACTGTGCGGCCGCGCAGGCTCGTGCCCGGAATCAACCCTTCGGGATCGAAATTCGTGATGCCGTTGTTGCGTTCACGAGGCCACTGCTGGTAGTCCCAGCGCAGGCCGAGATTGAGCGTCAGCTTGCGTGTCGCTTTCCAGTCATCCTGGACAAAGATACTTGTCGAAAAGGCCTTCTGCGATTCACCCAGATACTGCACTGCCGTAGCACTCGCCACGTTCCCCAGCAGGAAGCTCGCAAACGAGTTGCCCGTCCCTGCGGGGCTCTGCGGGTCGTTCGTCAGCATGCTCGAGAAGTTGAACGAGTGCGAAGGTGTTTCCTGTTGGAAGTTGTTGGCCTGATTCAGCCGGTAGTCGATCCCGGCTTTGAACGTATGTGCGCCCTGGATCTTCGTGAACATGTCGAAGAACTGCCAGGTCGTGCTGCCACGCGAGCCCACGGTGAACGCGCCGAAGTTGGCAAATCCATTGCCGTTGATGAGAGGCAGCGTGGTGCTGGGTACGCTCTCGGGCATGTTCAGCTTGCGAGGCAGATCCTCGCCGAAGCTGGCAGCACGGAACGTGAAGGCCTGGCGTGCAACGCCGACCCTGAACTCGTTCAGCAGCGTCGGCGTGAAGGTATGCGTGTCGTTGAGGGTTACGTTCTGGGTGACCAGATTGTCAATTCGCGCCCGCACCAGCGGATCGGGCCAGGGCGCCTGCTGGTTTCCGCCATCGGTGAAGTGGTTGTAGTAGATATACCGCACGAACATCGAGTTGGTATCACCGAAGCGGTGATCTACCTTGCCGGTATGCTGCTGCATGTCCCGGTTTTCCTTCACCGTGCTCAGGTAATTGTTTTGCTGGGTAAAGGGGTTGGAGGGCGTTCGGTTTGGGGCGGGGTAGAACTGCAGGAGGCCCCTCAGCGCCGGATCGAGTTGGCTGGGTGGGATTCGATTGTCGGGGTATGGTTGCCGGATGAGACCTTGCCCGTTCGGATTCGGTGCGGTTGTCGCAGGATCGTAAATCCGAATCAGGCGTCCTGAGGCATCGAACAGATTGGAGAAGTCACCGCGCCTCCAGGTGTCGATGGGAACGCTGGTAATTGGGTTGCTTGTTCTGACGAAACGCCACTCTTCGTAGTTGTAGAAGAAGAATGTGCGGTCACGCCCATCGTAGAGTTTGGGCACGCGAACCGGCCCGCCTACGGCTCCTCCAAACTGGTTGTAGCGAAACGGGGGGCGTGTGGCCGAGAAGGTGTTCCGGGCGTCCAGCTTATCGTTGCGCAGGAAGTGATAGAGGGTTCCGTGCAACTGGTTGGTGCCGGATTTCGTGACGATGTTGACGACGCCCCCGGCCGTGAAACCATACTCGGCTGACATCGTGTTGCTCTGCACCTTAAACTCCTGGATTGCGTCGACGGTGGGATTAGCGTTGACGTCTGCCAGGTAGCCCTGATTGTTATTGGCTCCGTCCAGCACGAAGCTGTTCAGGGCACTCGGTCCACCGTTGATGCTGATCGCTGACAGCTGAATGCCGCGGTCGCCAAAGCCGCTGTTCGTCGGTCCGGCCTGCGACTTGACGCCGGGCGTCAGCAGAACCAGCGAGAGCGCGTTGCGTCCGTTCAGCGGCAATTCCTGAACCCGCTTATTCTCGATCACTTTCCCGACCGTTGCGCTTCCCGTGTCGACCAGTGCAACCGCCGCCGTGACCTCGATCGATTGAGAAATGTCGCCGACGTCGAGCTGCAGGTTAATTTCGGCCCGCTGATCGATGAGAAGCGTGATCCCGCTGCGAACCAGCTTTTTGAACCCCTGCTTCTCAGCGCTGATTGTGTAATTGCCTACGTTCAGAGCGGGTGCGGAGTAGTTGCCGTCAGCGCTGCTGGCGGTAGTAAAGGGAACGTTGGTTTCTGTGTTGACGATCGTGATTGTGGCACCCGGGACCGTGGCGCCGGTACTGTCTGTCACCAAACCCTGAATGGAGCTACGCCCCTGCTGTGCGGCAACTGTCGCGGCAAACACGAATGAACACGAAAGAAGTGCGAGTGATCGACCTGGATGAAAACCCACGGAAACTCCTGCTGAGACTCTTCGCTCGGTTGTAGGTTAGGTCACCGGCAGGTGAGAAGTGTCTTTATCGCTGCATTGCTGCTAACGATCCAACTTCTGTCATATCAGTACGTTCACGGGTGTTAACGACTTGTTACGGGTGTGATATGCTCAGTGCACTCGCATCAAGTGAACGCTCTGGCTGTAAATGCTGACGAGAAGCGCCGGGCCCTTCAGGATCTGCTGAACAGCGCTACGCTGCGCCGCGCCGAGCAACTGCGTCGATTTCTGGAGTTTGTGGTCGAGGAAGAGATCGGCGGACGCGGTCCGCAGATCCGCGAAGCCGATATTGCCGTGCGTGCGCTGCAGCGGCCGGCAAGCTACACACCGGAAAGTGACTCGATCGTCCGGACGCGAGCACATGCACTGCGGCAGCGGCTTGCGGAGTACTACCGTCTGGAAGCACCCTCGGCCGAGATTCGCATCGAGCTTCCCAAAGGCGGCTATACACCGCGTTTCGTGCGCGCCCAGGATTCGGCTCTGCCGGAGCTTATCGCCGAGCCGCCGGTGTTCATCTCCGCCGGGCTGCCGGAGCCGCCACTGTCAGACGCGCCTCCTGCCAGCCATGCGCAACCGTGGTTGTGGACTATCCTCGCGCTGGTCGCAGGAATCACGCTGGGCGTGCTGGTCACGCTTGTCATGGGCGACCGTGGTGTCGTGCGCAGTAGCAGCAGAATCGAGACATCTCCCGAACTGGCAGACGCGTGGTCACCGATGCTGGAGAGCAAGTCCACGGTTCGCGTCATTCTGAGCTCCCCTTTTCAACTCTGGGTGCGCGACTACCGAAGTCTTCCACCGCCCCTTCTCGATCCGCCGGAGACGCCGCCCCTCCAACCTGACGAAGCGATCCTCCAGCAGTATCGCGAGCACTGGCCATGGTTCCCGGACTCGCGACTTTATCTGCATGCCAACGCAGCAGGAGCACTGTGGGGCGACGCCGCAGGCGTACAAGTCGCAACCCGCTTCCTCAGCGAGCGTGGCGTTCGGGTGGAACTCACACCGGAGAGAGCCCTGAAGAGCCGGTACGTGCTGCGGAACGACAGCATCCTTGCATTTGGCCGCTCGGAGTACAGCCCTGTAATGGCGAACAGAATTCCGGACCACGGCTTCGACGTGCAGTATCTGCCGGCAATCCGCCGCCATGTCATAGCCCGCAAAACCAACCCGGAGCAGGGACCGAAGTTTGTGCCCGGTGTAGGGTCGGACAAACTGAATTATGGCCTCGTGACCATCCTCCGGGACACGACTGACGACGGGCAGGTATGTCAGTCAATGTTCTTCTCCGGAGCGATCTCGAACGGTGCTCAGGCAGCGGTCGAGTTCGTCACGACGCCTCGTCTGATGAAGGAACTCGCGGACCGGCTTAAGGCGTCGGGGTTGAAGAGATGGCCGCGCGGCTTGCAGGTCGTCGTTCGAACCGAAACTGCAGACTTCTACCCGATTCGTACCGCGTATCAGACGCATCTGATTCTGCAGCCGTAACAGATCGCACAGGGAGCGTGAAGCATGGTGTTGACCAAAGAAGAGCTGATCTCGTCCGTGGGTGATGAGGTTCGGGTGCTAACGCATTTGATCGGCAAGATCGAAGAATCGATGCTCGAGTATCGGCCCACCCCGAAGCAGCGGACCATGATGGAACTGCTGCGGTATCTCGCTGCTTTCCCCACGATCCATATCAAGGCTTGTGTCGCTCCAGCGTTTGACATGGAAGCTTTTCGCAAAGACTGGACGGAGGAATCGGCACGGTTGGCGTCGCTTGGGTTTGAACAGCTGAAAGCTGAGTTCGCGCGTCAACCCGTCATCATCGCCGATCTCGCCGGCAAGCTAACGGACGAAGAACTGCGACAAGACTTCAGCATGTTCGGCTCAGATGGTAGCCGCGGTTTGTGGCTGGTGCAAATGCTGCTGCAGCACTATGCTGCTTACCGCATGCAGTTGTTCATGTACCTCAAAGGTGCCGGACGCGAGGAACTGAACACGATGAATCTCTGGATGGGCGTTGACGGTCCGATGCAACCGCCGTCTTAGCGGGGGCTATGCGTAATAGCCCCGCTACAGCGGTCACCGACTCCGCCTTCGACCTTCGAAGCGGGATTCAATCCCGGCTCAGCGCTTCGTCAGGTCGCGGATGTAAATGTCACGGAACATCATGTCGCCGCGTCCGCCGCTGTGCAACTGCAGCGAGATGCCGCCGTCGAACGACCTCGGCTTGGGATCGGTGAAGTCGACCATCAGCACGCCGTTCAGTCGCGACCGGTAGCGATTCCCCACGACCTCCAGCAGATACTCGTTCCACTCTTCGCGCCGAACGACGATTTCGTTTTCAGGCGCGGGCCACACGATCCACTCGCGGCCGTCACCGTAGATTCCGCCCGTGTGCTTGCCCAGCGCACAGTCCACCTCAAATTGCAGCCCCTGCGTGATATCGGGTGTGCCCGGCTTGAACTCGGAGTGGAAGAATACGCCGCTGTTGCCATCACCGTTGCACTTGAACCTGAGTGCGAGATGAAAGTCCTTGTAGTTCTTCTCGGTCCTGAGATAACCATAAGCCTTGGTAACGGCAGTCCCGCGGATGACGCCGTTTTCGATGTCCCACTTCTCCTGTCCGATCTTCGTCCACCCGGACAGATCCTTGCCGTTAAAGAGAGATATCCAGTCTTCGCCGGGAGCAATCGGCTTTGCGGGACGGGTCTGGGCGACCGCGACTGCCGCGGCGGCGAAAAGGAAGCATACAGCGATACGCATTACGAAAAGTATAATTCGCACGGGACATGCGCGCGATTGCTATCGACTACACAAGGCGGGAACTGACCGACCGGGAGGTGCCCGAGCCCGGCATCCGCCATCAGGACGAAGTGCTGCTGGAGGTCCTGCAGGTAGGCGTTTGTGGCACGGACCGCGACCTGGCTGCGCTGCGGATCGGCCGGGGTCCGGACGGCGACGAGTATCTGGTTCCGGGGCACGAGGCTGCGTGCCGGATACTGCAGGCCGGTCCTTTGGCAGGCGACCTGAAGACCGGCGACATCGTCGTCCCGCAGGTGCGACGCCCGTGTGCGCCTCCCTGTGAGTTCTGTTCCGCCGGACGGCATGATTTGTGTGCCACTGGCCGCTACACCGAGCGAGGGATCCTCGGCGCCCACGGATACTTCACGGAACGGGCAGTCGACCGCGCACGGGATGTGTTCCGAATCCCGGCTGACGCAGCCGCCCACGCCGTACTTCTGGAGCCACTGAGCGTAGTTGAAAAGGCAGTCGACGTGGCGCTTCGGCTGCACGCGGGCGAACCGCGCAGGGCGCTCGTGTTTGGGGCGGGGTCCATCGGGCTGCTCTGTGCAGCCGTTTTGCGCCTGCGTGGGCTCGAGTGCCTGATTGTTTCCGTGGAACCCAGGCAGTCGGCCCGGGCGCGCCTCGTGCAGGCAGCCGGCGCGGACTACGACATTACAGCACCTCGCTCCGAGTTCGACATCGCGATCGAAGCAGCCGGAAGTCCCGAGGTGATTGCTCCCGCGCTCGACGCCCTCCGACCGAACGGAGTCCTGATCGTTCTGGGAGCTCGGACTTTCGAAGGCAAACTACCGATGCTCGATCTGATCCTCGGCAACCGAATCGTCGCAGGAAGCGTGAATGCGAGTCCGGGTCACTTTTCTCAAGCTGCTGCCAATCTCAGCCGAATTCCTGCCCCGCTGCTCGAGTCGATGGTTGATGTACGCCCATGGGGCGACTACCGCGACAGTTTTCTGGGCAAAACGCAGGCCGGGGAGGCACCGAAAATAGTCCACCGGATCGCAGTGAACTTCGACTGAGAGCGACAGGCGGCTAATCCCACTTACTCGTGTGGGACCCCCGCCCGACTGGATCCTGGTCGCCGATGCCGCAGCCTGCTTTGTGCTGGCGCCGCTGACTATTTGGATCCTGCTCAACGGGATTGACGACCTTGTGGTCGACGCTGTGGCCTTCGTGGCTTCGGTGCGCAGCACGTTCCAGCTTCGCCCCGCGATTCGGACCGTACGGCAGATGCCCGAGCGGCCAATCGCGGTGTTCGTACCCTGCTGGCATGAGCACGAAGTCATCCCGCAGATGATCCAGCGAAACCTGGGGCGCATCCGTTACGACAACTGCACATTCTTTATCGGCGTGTACCCCAACGATGAGGAGACCGTCGCAACCGTACGCAGGGCGGCCGAGCGCTACCCGCAGGTACACATGGCCATGTGCCCCCACGAGGGACCGACGTCCAAAGCCGACTGTCTGAACTGGATCTACCAGCGCATGCTGCTGGAGGAGTCCGCGAGCGGTGTTCGCTTCGAGGTGATCGTTACGCATGACGCCGAGGACGTCATCCACCCCGATGCAATGACATGGATCAACTGGTACGCCGACGAGTACGACATGATTCAGGTCCCGGTTCTTCCGTTACCGACTCCGGTCTGGCACTGGGTTCATGGCGTTTACTGCGATGAGTTCGCCGAGTACCAGGCGCGCGACATGCCGGCTCGCGAGATCATGAATGCCTTCGTCCCTTCGAACGGAGTGGGAACCGGTTTCCGTCGCGAAGCTCTGGAGGGACTCGCTCTCGACGAAGCAAACCGCATCTTCGAACCGGTGTGCCTGACAGAAGACTACGAGAATGGCTTGCGATTAAAGCTCCGAGGGGCGAAGCAGCTTTTCGTGCGTTCAGGCAACGCGATCACCCGGGAGTACTTTCCGCAGAGCATGCGGTCGGCGATACGGCAGAAGACGCGTTGGGTCACCGGGATTGCACTGCAGACGTGGGACCGTCACGGGTGGAGAGGAAACCTCGCGTGCCGGTACTGGCTCTGGCGCGACCGTAAGGGACTCATCGGAAACCCTGCGAGCCTGCTCAGTAACCTCCTGTTCTTCTATGGAGCGGGAACGCTGGCGATTTCTGAATGCTGCGGCTGGGAGTGGGGAATGCGTAAGGCCGTCCAGGACCTTGGTCCGGCGCTTGGAGCCACGGCACTCCTCGGAACGTACCGTATCATCTACCGGGGCGTGTGCGTGGGAGTGCACTACGGCGCGGCGTTCGTATTGACAGTGCCGCTGCGTGTGTTGGTCGCGAACCTGATCAACTCGGCAGCGACGTTCCGTGCCGCATGGCGGTTCGGGATCTCGAAGTGGCGTGGTGAACCCTTGCGGTGGTTGAAGACCGAACACGAATATCCGACCGCCGCGGCCCTGACCTTCGAGCGTTTGAGACTCGGTGAAATTCTGGTCAGGAACGGCTACCTGTCACGCGCTGACCTCGCGCGTGCATTGGAGACTCAGCCCCGGGGTTTGCGTATCGGAGAACATCTGATCAAGCTCAACCTCGTCGACGAGAAGGCGGTGGACGAAGCTCTGCGATTGCAGGGTGTCGTGCCCGAACTGGGGCAGCGGGCAGCCTAGGGTTTGTAAGGTTCGAAGAACGAGGCAGGTTCGAGCGAGATGATGTTTCGCTTGCGCCAGCGAAGCCGAACAACATCGCGGCGGCTCGCCAGCAGGCCATTTGTTGCGCGGCTAAGCAACCGCAGGTACCAGTCGAGCCCAGCGGTATCGGATTCCACATTCACAACGGCTACCGATGAGACGCAGGTCGCCTGGCTGAGCAGAGCACGGACATTCGTTCGCAGGGCCGCACTATCCTCCGGCAGAAACCGTAAAGCATTTGCGATGTCACCATCGCTCAGAGCGGTGGCAAATGGCTCGACCGCCTCCAGTGCGTCGCTGCGCTCGTCAGCGCCTAATGACGGAGCCAGAATGCAGGACAGCAGAGCAAATTGCCGTCGATCCATACGCGATCAGGTTCGATAGCTGGCGTTGATGCGGATGTAGTTTTCGGTGAAGTCGCAGGTCCAGAAACGTGTTTCGCCTTTGCCTTCACCTTTGACCTCGAGCCGGATCATCACTTCGTTGTCGTTCAGGCGCGTGCGCAGATCCGTTTCGGAGAACTCGGTCCCGAGTCCGTTCGAGCAGACAAGCATGCCCTGCATGTAAATGTCGATCTTTCCGGGGTCGAATTCTACCCCGGCCTGACCGGCAGCAGAAAGAACGCGGCCCCAGTTCGGGTCGGCCCCGGCGACTGCAGTCTTGACCAGCGGTGAGTTCCCGATGGAACGCGCAATGCGGGTCGCGCTCTCCTCGTCGGCAGCGCCTACGACACGTATCGTGATCAGCTTCGTTGCGCCCTCGCCGTCGCGTGCGATCTGCTCGGCAAGGTCTTCCATTAGCAGCACCAGCGACTCTTCCATCGTTCGCCGCTCTCGTTCGGACGGCCGAATTCCTGAAGCGCCGTTCGCCAGCAGGACGACCATGTCGTTCGTCGAGGTGTCGCCGTCCACGCTGAGGCGGTTGTAGCTTTGCTCCACTGCCCGCACAAGCATCTGACGGAGATGAATCGGAGAGATCGCCGCATCGGTCATGACAAAGCCGAGCGTAGTGGCCAGATTGGGCTGAATCATGCCGGAACCCTTGGTCATGCCACCGATCAGCACCTCACCGCCCTTCAGCGGCACCTCGGCATGTGCGAGTTTCGGCTGGGTGTCGGTGGTCATCATCGCGTGCGCTACATCAGGAAAACGACTTTCCAGCAGATCATCGAACAGCTGCGGAACGGCATTCGTGATGAGCGCAGGATCCATCTCGACCCCGATCACGCCTGTTGAGGCGGGGATCACCTGGGCAACGGGGATCTTCAGCTGACGTGCAACCGCGCGGCAGGCAGCGAGGGCCACCTCGTCGCCGTTTCGCGTAGCACAGTTCGCATTCCCGGCGTTCACAAGCACAGCGCTGACGCGCCCGCGCGAAGCACGCAGATGCTGCCGTGCAATTCTTACGGGTGCGGCCTGAACTTTGTTTGTGGTGAACACCGCCGCGGCTGAGGCTGGCTGGTCCGATACGATTAATCCCAGGTCCTCACGACTATCCTTGCGAATGCCCGCGTATGTCGCGGCAAAGCGGTATCCCTGCGGGAAGTTCAAAGAGACTGTTCTCCTAATCTTTCGTCTTGCCTGAGGCGCTGGCCGTTGAGAAAGGCTTCGGCGCTCATGCGCTTCCGGCCTTCCGGTTGCAGCTCTTCAATCTCGAGGGTGGTTCCGTCGCCGCAGATGACGGTCAGCCTGCGGCCAGCCGTAACCAGGGATCCAGAAAACCCCAAGCTTATATCATTAGCAGGTTTTGCCCGCCAGATGTATAGCCTCTGTCCGCGAAAAGTGCTCCAAACGCCAGGCCACGGCTGAAAACCGCGACAGCGATGCCAGATTTCCTTCGCAGGAAGGGACCAGTCAATGCGTCCGTCCTCACGCCGTAAAACCGGCGCCCAACTCGCCTGGGAGTCGTCCTGGGCCACAGGTTGCAACGTTCGCTGATCGAGTCCCGCGAGCGTCGGTGGAACCAGATCCGCCCCGAGAACCGCAAGCCGGCGTCCAAGCTCGACTGCCGTCTCATCATTGCCGATTGGCGTCTCTGCCTTCAGCAGCATGGCGCCGGTGTCAAGGCCGGCATCGATCAACATGGTGGTTACACCGGTGACCGACTCGCCGCGGGCAATGGCCCACTGCACGGGCGCTGCACCACGGTACTTCGGCAGCAGCGAGGCGTGCACGTTGATAATGCCGAGCCTTGGCAGGTCGATCACCGATTGCGGAATCAGCTGCCCGTAGCCAACCACGACCGCGGCGTCGGCGCGATGTCCCGCGAACGCTGCGACAGCTTCACGCTGACGGATCCGCTCGGGCTGCAGCACCGGCAGCGATGCACGGAGCGCCGCTTCCTTCACAGGCGAAAATGCCAGCTGCTGCCCGCGGCCCTTCGGTCGGTCAGGCTGGGTGTACACGGCAACAACGTCGTGACCTGCGTAAACCACTTTCTCGAGAGAAGCAACCGCGAAATGGGGTGTGCCGAGGAATACAATCCGCATCAGCAGCGGCCCCGGCAGCTCAGTCCCACTCGCCGGCCTTCGCCAGCTTGCGGATCTTGCGCTTGATCAGGTCCCGCTTCAGCACACTGATGTGTGAGATATACAGCCTGCCGTTCAGATGATCAGTCTCGTGCAGGAAAGCGCGTGCCAGCAGGTCCTCGCCGGTCCTGTCAAACCACTCGCCGCGCACGCCCTGAGCCCGAACTGTAACCCGTTTCCCGCGGTTCACATTTTCGCGAAATCCGGGAATGCTGAGGCATCCCTCTTCACCTGCCTGCATGCCCTCGACGGTGACTATTTCGGGGTTGATGATGACGATTTTCTCGTCCGGATTTTCGCCGTTTGAACAGTCAATCACCGCAATTCGCTTCCCAACTCCGATCTGAGGGGCTGCGAGTCCCACGCCACGCGCTGCGTACATTGACTCGAACATATCGGCGATCAGCTGGTGCAGTTCAGGGGTGTCGAACTCAGCGATGGTCTCGGCCGGAGTTTCCAGAACGGAACTGCCGTACTTGACGATGGGGTAAATCATCAGAATGCCTTCACCTGCTCGAGGTACGCGTCGTAGTTGCGCTTTGTTTCGACGAGCGAATCACCGCCAAACTTCTCGATCATCGCGCCTGCGAGCACCAGTGCGACCATGGCTTCGCCAATAACACCGGCAGCCGGGATTACCGCCACGTCACTACGTTCATAGGCGGCCAGCGCCGGTTCGCGCGTGGTCAGGTCTACGCTCTCCAGAGGGCGGCGCAGTGTTGAAATTGGTTTCAGCAGCCCTCGCACGAGAATGTCCTGACCGTTGGTGATGCCGCCTTCAAGGCCGCCGGCACGATTGGCTCCGCGGAAAAACGATCGCTCTTCCCGGTTGTAGTGGATCGTGTCCTGAACCTTCGAGCCGAAGGCTTGCGCACCTTCGGTGGCGAAGCCCACCTCTACGCCCTTCACTGCCTGTATGGAAACGATCGCCTGAGCGAGGCGGCCGTCAAGGCGCGTGTCCCAGGCGATGTGCGAACCGAGACCCGGAGGCACGCCGCGCGCAACGCCCTCGAAGACGCCCCCGACCGTGTCGCCCGTTCGGAAAGCTTCATCGACGACTGCCTTCATGCGAACCTCGGCCCGGGGATCTACGCAGTTCAGCAGCACTTCCTCGCGGGCGGCGAGTTCCTCGAGTTCGCTCCACTCCGCCTCACGGCCGAGCTGCTCGGAGCCGACGCCGATCACGTGGCTGAGCACCCGGATCCCGAACTCCGCCAGGTACTCCTTAGCCAGTGCTCCAAGTGCTACTCTCGCCGTCGTCTCGCGTGCGCTGGCCCGTTCCAGAACGTAGCGAGCGTCGGGGAAGTTGTACTTCAGCTGGCCTGGCAAATCGGCATGACCGGGGCGGGGGCGCGTGACCGGCTTGCGAAGGCTTTCGTCACCACCCTCCACGGGCAGCTTGTCGGTCCAGTTTTTCCAGTCGGAGTTGCGGATGATAACCGCGATCGGCGAACCGATTGTCTTCGAGTGACGGACGCCGCTGACAACCTCGGCCGTATCGGTTTCGATCTTCATGCGGCCGCCACGCCCGAATCCCTGTTGGCGTCGCCACAGTTCGCGATTAATGCGGGTTAGGGCGACGGGAACCCCGGCGGGCAGTCCTGTCAATGTGGCCACGAGGCATTCGCCATGCGACTCCCCAGCGGTCTCAAAACGGAGCATCCGAACTCATCAGGATAGCAGCTAAGTGCTATTTGCGCCACGGTTTTTGCAGATCTATCCTCTCCACCCCCGCCCGGGAAAACACAGCTCGGCGAGCGAATACTCTGGCTCGGCGCCGGTCATGACGCTGAGCCTCCACTGTTCACAATGCCGGCAGGTCCGCGACCTGGTAGAGCGCCAGCATCTTGTCTGCATATGTTCCGTCAGCTCTCGGACCGTCCCAGAGCTTGCCGACCGGTGGCGGAAAGGACAACGGCGGGAGCTGAACATTTAGTGTCCGCCAGCCGCCGGTCTCGATGTCAGTGTTCTCGGTTACGTCGTCGAATGTTGTCGTGAGGAGGTACCTGGCACCACTAGAGCGTATGTGTCGCAAGGCAGAAAAGATGTCCGCAAAAGACAGGTGCACCAGAGCGTCGCGGCAGAGAATCAGATCCACGGGCGGAAGCGGCGCATCGACCATGTTCAGGCAAAGGAACATTCGCCAGGCACTGGAGTATTGCTCCACGTTGCTCTTCACGATCTCCGGAACGACATCGACACCCGTGTAGTGGACTCCGTCCATGTCCGTCAGGCGCATCCAGTTGAAATCGCCGCATCCGAGGTCAAGAACAGAATGAATGCCAAGTTCACGAAATAACCGTGTCAGGGCCGGCCGGACGAGCCGGGTGCGAAAAACAGACGAGCCCGGGCCAGAGCGAGATTCCGCGTCCCCCCAGGTGTTGGCGGCGTAGATTTCCGTGAAGATTTTCGGAATGTCCATTGCACGAGGGCTGCGGCTGCCCTGATTCAGATGCTACACACATCTGGCCGTCTGCTGATGTCTCCTACAACGCGTGCGCCCATAATAGGATTTTTACCGTCTGCGATGAAAATCCTGCTGACAAACATCACACTGGCCTCTCGCACGGGAACCGAAATCGTTACGAGAGACCTGGCCCTCGGACTCGCTGCAGCTGGCCACACGCCCGCTGTGTTCTGTCCCAAAGATGGGCCTGTCGCGCAGGAAATTCGCAACGGCGGTGTGCCGGTCCTGACCGAACTCAGCGAGATGACCGATGTGCCCGATGTCATTCACGGCCATCACCACGTGGAGACCACCGCCGCACTGCTTCATTTTCCGGACACACCGGCCATTTTCGTCTGCCATGACAGATTTTCGTGGCACGATGTGCCCCCTCCATCCGAACAGATCCGCCGTTACGTGGCGGTGGATCTGAATTGCCTGGAGCGGTTGACTGCAGAGTCAGGGATCCCGGTTGAGAAGACCAGGGTGATTCACAATGCTGTGGATATACGGCGCTTCGATAAACGCCGCGAGTTGCTTGATAAGCCGCAGCGGGCGTTGATCTTCAGCAACTATGCAGCGAAGGGGACGCACCTTGAGCCCGTGTTGGAGGCGTGCAGCCTGCTCGGGCTTCCTTGTGACATTGTCGGCTCAGGCGTAGATGCGTCATCCGAAAGGCCTGAGCACCTGCTGCCTGGGTACGACATCGTATTTGCGAAGGCGCGATGTGCGCTCGAGGCCATAGCGGCGGGTGCCGCCGTGGTGCTCTGCGACAGTGCCGGGCTCGGGCCGATGGTGAAGTTTTCTGACCTTCCTATGCTGCGGGACTGGAACTTCGGCAGGCGTTGCCTTCAGCAGCGGCTCACCCCCGGAGCCATTGCCAGTGAAGTGATGAAGTACGACGCTGCCGATGCGCAAGCCGTGAGTTTATGGGTGCGAAACAACGCGAGCCTTGACAGCGCAATTGAAGCGTATACGCGGCTCTACGCTGAGGTCATCGAAGAAGCGCGTAGTGCGCCGGTTCATGTGACGATCTCGTCGGCACTGAGATCGGTCGTGAAAGCCTGCGCAGATGCCCAGGCGAGCGTCAGGTCAGGTAGCGTACTCCGGACGACCAAGCTGCCGAAAGCTTGCGTCAGTCAGATCACCGTGCGACCCGTCGACCCGATTCGTTCCGTAGAAGCCGGCACAAGTACCCAGCTCCTGGTGGCCCTTGAGAATGCGTCCAGAGAGACTCTGATCAGCCGGGATCCCTATCCCGTCCTGCTGGCGTATCACTGGATCGACCCGGTGTCGCAGGAGATGGTCATTGCGGAAGGCCAGCGAACATCCCTGACCGTCGCAGTACCTCCGTCAACGGTGCACCGGCAGGCGCAACTGGTCGAGGCGCCACAGGCTCCCGGCTCGTACATCCTTCGGCTCACTCTTGTGCAGGAGTTCGTCTTCTGGTTCGAGAGCGTCCACGCCGGCACGGCAACAGATCTTCGGGTCGAGGTCCGTGCCTCCGGCGAGCCCGACTTCGCTTCACGTAACCGCACCCCGGCGTTCGATCTTGAGCAGGCTACGCGCTGGACGGACGGGCTGACGATCGTGAGAAATGGCCGGTTTGCTAACGCCGGGTTCATCGACACCACCGCCCCGGAAAGTCTGACTTTCGTCGAGTCCCGGCGCTTTGCGATGGCACTTCAGCATGCACCGTCGATTGCATGCGTCCTCACCACGCCCGACCTTATAAACGCCGTTCCTGAACACCTCGGGCTTGCCGTCTGCGACCAGCCGCGAACACGATTTGTCGACATTCACAACCATCTCGCAACCAACACCAACTTCTACTGGAGAGATTTCCCAACCACGATTCATCCGACTGCGCGCATTCATCCTGCTGCCCTGGTTGCGCCGCTCAATGTGACGGTGGGTGCTGGAACGATCATTGAGGCAAATGCGGTGATTGCTGAACGTGTGATGATCGGGGATCGATGCACCGTCCAGTCTGGGGCCATCCTGGGTGCCGAAGGGTTCCAGACCGACCGGTCCGGTGAGCACTTTCGCGAGATGCTGCACGCCGGTGCCGTGCGTGTGGATGCGGACGCACGAGTGTTCGCGGGCGCGATCATAGCGCGCGGTCTGTTCCGCGAACTCACAAGTATTGGCTCTCAAGCCCGGATCGGGAATCGGGCATTCGTATCTCACAACGTACAGGTAGGGTCACGCTCCTTCGTGGGACACGGCGCGGTGGTTAACGGGAACGTCCGCATCGGTGAAGGTGCGTGGGTGGGACCGCAGGCCAGCATTGCCAACGGCCTGTGTATCGGAGCGAACGCTCATGTGGGTCTTGGATCGACTGTCATTCGCGACGTCGAGCGCGACGCCCGCGTGCTCGGTGCTATCGCCGTGAGATCGGATCGCATGCTTCGCTTCGCTGCCGGGCTGGAGAAGCATCAAGCGGACGGCCGGGAAGGGAATGACGACTGAGTGCTGATTGAGGGTCTGATCGCGAACGGCGCAGCAGCCGACCTCGCCCTGCTGGCGCACGAACGACCGCCGATGACCTACAGCGGATTGCGCTTGCAGGTCGATCGTACCCGAGCCGTGCTCCAGCGCCTCGGTTTTCGCCAGGAAGACCGCATCGCAGTCGTTCTGCCGAACGGTCCCGAACTCGCTGCCGCCTTCCTGTCGATCTCAGCTGCGTCGGGCGTGGCTCCGCTGAACCCCAACTACTCGGTCGATGAGTTCAGGTTCTATCTCGGCGATCTAGGTGCAGCCGCCCTGGCTACGGTGCCTGGCTTCTGTCCAGCGGCGGAGAAGGCCGCTCAGTCGCTCGGCATTCGCCTTCTCGGACTGCGCGCCTCCAGCACAGCACCGGCAGGCACGTTCAGCGTCGAAGCAGACCAGCAGGCCCGTGTCACCAACCAGCCGCGGGCCGAAGAGCGCGGGCGTCTGGCGCTTCTGCTGCACAGTTCGGGTACCACTGCCCGACCCAAGCTGGTTGGCTTGAAACACGAAAATCTTTGCGCCTCGGCCGGATCGGTTGCAGCAACGCTTCGCCTCACGCCGGACGATCGCACTCTGAACATCATGCCCTTGTTTCACATCCACGGGCTGGTCGGAGTCCTTCTCTCAAGTCTGAGCGCAGGAGCGTCCGTTTACTGCTCGCCCGGCTTCAACGCGCTCCAGTTCGGGCGGTGGATGCGCGACGCCCAGCCATCGTGGTACAGCGCGGTTCCCAGCATGCACCAGGCGCTGCTCTTGCGAGCGGGAGAGATCGAGCGCTACATGGCGCGCCCGCTTCGCCTCATCCGTTCCAGCTCAGCGCATCTTGACACACAAGTCTGGAAGCGTCTTGAAACACAGTTCGGGTGCCCGGCGCTCAACGCCTATGGCATGACGGAAGCAGCTCACCAGATCGCTTCGAATCCCCTTCCTCCAGGCGAGCGCACGTACGGCTCGGCCGGACTGCCCGCGGGTTCGGAGGTAGCCATTGTCGACGAACGCTGTCAGTTTCAGCCGCACAGCACTACCGGTGAGATCGCCATCCGTGGGGTGAACGTGATTGGCCGATACCTGCACCCGGTTGAAGCAAACTCAACGTCTTTTGTGGACGGCTGGCTGCGGACAGGAGATCAGGGCGTGATGGACGCGAACGGGTATGTCTTCATCACGGGACGTTTGAAGGAACTAATCAACATTGGAGGCGAGAAGGTCTCGCCGGCGGAGATCGACGCGGTTCTGATGCAGCATCCCGCCGTTACGCAGGCCGTGACCTTTGGCGCCGCGTGCGCGAGTCGGGGAGAGCGCATTTGCGCGGCGGTGGTCGTCGATAGTGACACCTCCGAGCCGGAGCTGAAGAGGTTCGTCCGGGAGCGGCTTGCGTCGTTCAAAACACCATCGACGGTCCTGATGGTAGCTGAGATACCGAAGGGACCAACGGGCAAGATTCAGCGCATCGGAATGGCGAAGCGTCTCGGGCTCGAGTAGTTGGCTGGCGTGCGTCAGGAGTATCCCAGTTCGGTGAGTGCATCGCTTGCTGTGCGCTCGAACAAAGTACTTGCCTGGGCAGCAACGGGAGCGAGGAAGCCAGCAACAGGGTGCGCTCGGCTTGTGAGCTGAACTAGCTTGAGACGGGAAGGTTGGTGGACGGCGGGGGGATCGAACCCCCGACCTCTGCATTGCGAACGCAGCGCTCTCCCAGCTGAGCTAGCCGCACTCCGGTCAGCCCTCAGAATAACACAGCAACCGCGCTACGATGGCTGTTCCGGTCGCGCCTAATGGTTCTTTCCGACATCGACATTCGCCGCTATATGGAAGCGGGTAAGATCAGCGTTACGCCCGAACTTCCTCCCGAGCAGTTCGGCAGTTGTTCGGTCGACTTCCGCCTCGGACGTGAGTTCAACGTCTTCGAGCACAGCCGCTACCCGTACATCGATCTGGCGTCCAAGGCTGCACTCGAAGGGATCATGCGCAAAGTCATGGTCGAACCCGGCGAGCCGTTCATCCTGCAGCCGCGTGAATTCGTTCTGGCGATCACGGAAGAAAAGCTCGAGCTTGATGACGATGTGCTCGGGCGTCTCGAAGGCCGCTCCAGTCTTGGGCGGATCGGAATCATCGTGCACGGCACGGCCGGGCTGTTCGATCCGGGCTGGAGTGGGAAAGCGACTCTGGAACTCAGCAATCTCGGGCGGATGCCGGTAGCGCTCTACCCGGGTATGCGCATCTGTTCGTTTACCTTTGAGCAGGTTTCCACGCCCGTCTCGATGCCGTATCGCAAGAAGCCCGGAAATAAGTATGCCGGCCAGGAGGGTCCGCTCGCCAGCCGGCTTGATCGTGAAGTTGCAGATCGCTAATTAAGGAACGATTTCGAACGGCACCGTCGCGTTGTATTGCCGCGGCTGCGTCGTCAGCCAGCCTTCAACCTGGTATCGTCCAGGCGCCAGATTGCCGGCCGGAACTGTCATCACGAAGTTCCTTTCGCCAGGTTCCACCCGCTCCTGACGGAAAACCTGCGCAAACAGCTTGTCCATCGACCACGTGTACACGGTTTTGCCCGTCGAGTCCGTGAGGCGAAGATCGGAGCTCTGCCCGCTGGGGAAAGTCAGCACGACCGGCTCAGAGACATTCAGCGTGAGCCGCACGTGAATTTCCTCCGTGCCGGCCTTGTAGACAGGCTTGTCGGTCGAGATTCCAAACGTCTGCTGCGTCGCCGCATGGCTCGTAAGGCCTGAGCGTACATAGCTGAGCTCGTAACGTACCGGGCCCGCGATGCTCGTGGTCTCGTGGACCAGCATGCCGATATACGGAAGGAAGTACTGCACGGTGACGCCCGCGTCGGCGCAGTTCGGCTTGTAACGAACTTCGAGGGCGTTCCCGAACTCGCCAAGAATCGTCTTCAACGGAGCACTGGCCGTGCCAACCGTCGCCTCCTTACTGCAGGCATCCAATTGTGTCAGCACCGCCGCGCCAGGCGCAGATCCGATCGGGAGCCACACGGACTCAGCACCGGAATCCTTGTCAAAGCGAATGACGTTGCCGTTCTCACCCAGGCGAAGATAAACGATCTGCTCGAAAAAGCTCACGCGGAAGTACTCGCGGCCGTTCAGCGTTTCCTTCGCTTCAACATTGATCGCACCGGGGCGGGCACCGCGGCCCGAGGTGACCTGGTACACCCAGGAATTGCCAACCTGGAGCGGGAAATAGTCCGCTGCCTGTGAAAACAGTGCCACGCCAAAAAATAGGCAGGCCAGCTTAGTCGTAAAAGTTCTTCTTCCACTCATGGTGTTTGAGCCTCTCCGTTACGTTCTGGGGCAGACGACCCTTATCGGAGACACCACAGCTCGACTCAACGGTGCTGACACGGCGCATACCGGGAATCACCGTAGATACGGCCGGATGCGACAGACAGAACCGCAGAGCTTGTTCGGGCAGTGAGCCGTCTACGTCAGCGAGATCGGCCTGCAGCGCTGCTACACGGTCGACCACCTGGCGCTTCCGGTCCCCCCGAAAATAAGACGCGCGAAATTCATCGCCCGCGAATTGCGTGGTCTCCGTAATTGTTCCTGTGAGTGCACCCTCGTCCAGCGGCACCCTTGCGAGCACGCCCACATTGTGCTCCTGCACCGCCGGAAACAGCCGCTCGGCCGGTGACTGATCGAAGATGTTGTAGATCACCTGCACAGTATCAATGAGTCCGCTGCCAACGACCTCCAGCGCGGTATCCGGCTGATGATCGTTGATGGAGATCCCACAGAAGCGAATCTTGCCGGACGTGCGGAGATCCTCAAAGGCCCGCTTCCACTCGTCGCGTGCGATCCAGCCCGGATCCCACACATGGAGTTGCTGCAGGTCGATTGTTTCCGTGCCCAGGTTGCGGAGGCTCTCTTCCGTGCACCGCACGATGTACTCGTACGGAAAGACGTCCTCGATTTCCGACCCTGGGGCCGCCGGCCAGACTCGGTTCTTCGGCGGAACCTTCGTCGCAACCAAGACACGCGAAGGTGCCTCTTTTACGACACGACCGACCAGCTGCTCACTGTGTCCGTTGCCGTAGGCCAGGGCCGTATCAATGAGGTTCAACCCGAGTTCGAGGGCACGGCGGAGCGCCCGGATGGATTCTTCATCGGTCCCGCCCTGCCACTGGCCGCCACCAATGCCCCAGGCGCCATAGCCGATTTCGCTTACGTCCAGTCCGGTTCTGCCGAGTGGTCGGTAGTTCATGCGCGACCATGGTAAATCGGGACGCACCCAGCCGCGGGAGTAGCGCGTCCAACAGGTTATGCGGGCTGTTGCTGCGATCTGCTGCTTGCTGCTGGTGGCCATTCCGGAGCTGAACGCCGCGGTGCGGCTGTACCTGAAAGACGGCACCTGGCATGCTGTGCGCGAGTACGAGAAGAAGGGCGACCGCGTGCGGTTCTACAGCACTGAACGCGGCGACTGGGAGGAAATGCCGCTTGCTCTGGTGGACCTTGCGCGGACTGAGAAGGAACTTCAGCAGAAAAAGGCTGAGCGCGAAGAGGAATCCAAAGCGATTACCGAAGAGGATGCTGCCGAGCGCGCCCAGCGTGAAGAAATCGAGCGCATCCCCTGGGAGGCAGGTGTCTTCCACGTTACCGGGGAAAAGGTGCACACGCTCACGCAGGCCGAATCAAAGGTCGTCAAC
>DASQEG010000792.1:0-3751 GCA_035633775.1 Bryobacteraceae bacterium | reverse complement strand
GTTCGCGGGAAAGTGATCGAGTGGGAACTGGAGCGCGCCAGTGCTGCTGAAACTTCTAAGCCGCAATCTGGATGGACTGCGCCATCGGCTGCGGCTGGCCGCGGGTGACGACCGTCACGCTCTTGGCCGGCGTGGCGAGGACCTGGCACATCGCTATCTGCAATCCCGCGGCTTGAAAGTTATCGGCCGCAACTTTCGCACTCGCAATGGATCGGCCGAGGTTGACCTGATCGCCGCCGAAGGTCAAACCATCGTGTTCGTCGAGGTCAAGACACGTTCCACCTCCGAGTTCGGCACGCCGGAACAGGCTGTCGATACGCAAAAGCAGCGAAGGATTCTGCGTGCCGCAGCGGAATACCTGCGACGCAGGGATCTTCAGGCCTCCGATGCACGCTTCGACATTGTGAGCGTAGTTTGCGGCAACAGGCCGCAGTTGGAGCACTTCCGTGACGCGTTCCGCCCAGCGGTTAGCGAGTAGTACGTCCTAGTACTCGGGGGACTTTATATAATCCAGAATTCGGTGCCCGAACTAAGGAAAGACCCAGTGACCGGCCGTTGGGTAATCATTGCCACGGATCAGGCAAGAAGACCATCGGATTTCGCGCGCAACACAGTCGAGATCAAGGGCCAGAGGTTCTGTCCCTATTGCCCCGGTAATGAACTGCGCACGCCGCCGGAAGTCCTGGCTTTTCGTACTCGCGGCGCGGCGAATGAGCCTGGCTGGACGACTCGGGTAATTCCGGCGAAGTTTCCCGTTCTACGTGTTGAAGGAACGCTGTCGCGCCGCGGCGAAGGTCTGTACGACAAGATGACGGGCATCGGAGCTCACGAGTTGATCATAGAGTCTCCGGAGCACGGACATACGCTCGCGTCGGCCCCCCTCAAACGTGTTGAGGATCTTTTCTGGGCATGGCGCGACCGCGTGGCGGATCTGCGGAGGGACATTCGGCTGGCCCACATTCTGCTGTTTAAGAATCACGGCGAAGCCGCCGGTGCGGTATTGGAGCATTCTCATTCACAGCTAATTGCGCTGCCTGTCGTGCCCAAACGAGTGGCCGAAGAGATTGCAGGTTCGAAGCGGTACTTCGAGTTTCGCGAGCGCTGTGCGTACTGCGACATTGTCGCCCAGGAGCTCGATTCCGGCGCAAGGGTAATCCAGGAAACGGATCTGTTCCTGGCAATCTGCCCATGGGCGCCACGGTTCCCTTTCGAGACGTGGATTCTGCCGAAGCAGCACGCGTCGCACGCTGAGCTGATGAGTCATTCCGAAATCCCGGACCTCGCTTCCGTCCTTCAGAACGTTGTTCGAAAACTCGACATCACGCTTGAGCGCCCGTCGTGGAATCTGGTGCTGCACTCGGCTCCCCTTCAGGACAGTGCCCTGCCGTTTTACCACTGGCATGTGGAACTGATTCCGAAGCTCACCCGCGTCGCCGGCTTTGAGTGGGGCTCTGGGTTCTACACCAACCCGACACCACCCGAAGAAGCTGCGCGCTTCCTTCGAGACGTGCGAATCACCTGACGTTCTGTCGTGGGAGGAGCATAGGTCTTAACACCGGACTCTGAACTACTCCGCCCGGAGTAACTGCTTTCACGTGAGAGAATTAGGCACGTGTCGGAAGGTGGGGCTGAGACAGAGCGCAGTCACGATGACCTCTGGGCATCGTGGATCACGATGGTGGCAGAGGGGGAACGCGACGCTTTGGCCAGGCTGTACGACGCCGCGAGCCCGCTGCTTTATGGCGTCGCAATACGCATGCTGAAGAATATGGCTGATGCGGAAGAGGCAACCGCTGACGTATTCACCCATGTTTGGAAACACGGCCGAAGCTTCGACCCGGGGCGCGGGTCGGCGGTAGCGTGGCTGGTGATGCTCACTCGAAGCAGGTGCCTCGACCGGCTGCGGGCGCGGGCGTCGCGACATCGCGCTGAGGAACTCGCCCAGCACGCACCGATCGTCGTCACGCCTGACCCCGTCGCGGCGAGCGAGGCCGACCGCGTCTGGCGGGCGCTGGCCAGCCTTCCTGTCGAGCAGCGGACGGTGCTGGAGGAAGCGTACTTCGGCGGGATGAGCCACTCCGAAGTATCCGAGCACTTTCAACTCCCGCTCGGAACCGTGAAGACGCGAATCCGGCTTGGCTTGTTGCGGCTGCGGCAGGCTCTGGAAATCCCCAAGTAAAAATGTAGTTTATCCGTACGAAGTGTTTATCCGTACGAATTTTAAATCTAAAATGAGGTTAAGCAGCGTAGTGAATATTGGCATGTCTCACGAGGAAACAGTCGAGTTGCTGGCGGACTACGCCCTCGGCTTGCTCTCCGATGACAAGGCTACGCTGCTGGAACGGCACATCGCTGAATGCAGCGTTTGCGCCACTGAACTGCGCCACTTAATCGACACGCTCGGCCACCTCGCGCAGGCGGCGCCGCCAGCGGTTCCACGTCCTGAGCTCCGCGAACGTGTATTGGCCATGGCTGCCTCACCGCAGGTTTGGAAGCAGTGGACAGCGGTGCCCTGCGGCGATCTCCATGTGGTTCGCGGCGACCAGGGCGAGTGGCAGCGCGTTCGTGAAGGTGTTTACGCTAAGCAGTTGTACGTGGACCCCGCCCGCGACCTGGCGACAATGCTCGTTCGTATGGAGCCCGGCTCGAAATATGTTCCGCATCGCCACGGAGGACCGGAACAGTGCTTCGTGCTGCAGGGCGACGTCCGCGAGGGCGGCCATGTCTTCAGCGCCGGCGACTTTCAATGCCTTGCCGAGGGCAGCGTACACGGCGCTCAGTGGACCGAAGGAGGGTGCCTCCTGCTCATCGTCTCGTCACTTAAAGACGAACTGCTCTAGCCGCCCCCTTAACTCACCTTGTTTGAGGTGAAGTCCCAGCGTACCTTCCGTCCCTCGCGGTACGCGAGATTTGCTATGTGTGCACCTCCGGCCGCTGCGTGCCCTTCCAGTGCCGGTTCGCGACTTGGCTTCCCTTCCCGAATGCTCTCGAGGAAGTAGTCGGTGTGACTTGGACCGCGCTCCACCTTGAACTCCTTCGGCGCGGGCCGCTGCGGCCATGAGGTGCGTCCCTTTGCCGGATCAATGCCTTTCGAGGTGAGGTACTCGTTGCGCATCGCTTTAGGCCAGGCGTACGTCCCATACATCTGGATATCCGGATCCGGAGCTTCGCCGGAGACAGTAATCCGGTCGCGGTCCATCACCAAAGTGCCCTCACTGCCGTAGATCACCATCTGAGGAGCGGGTGCACTGTTCTTCAGGTGCACGCACATCTGAGCCAGGAAGCCCTCAGGATACTCAAACGCCGATTCAAGGACGTCAGGGACGGTACGGCCGTCCTTCCAGAACCAGAGGCCGCCCTGAGAGACGACAGATTGCGGCGCCTTCACCTGCATCACTTCGTGCAGCGTGGTCAACAGATGGACGAACAGATCGGTCGCCACACCGCCGGAATACTCCCACCAGCAGCGCCAGCGGAAAAAGTGCTCCGCCGAGAAGTCCCGCTTCGGGGCCGGCCCAAGGAACCTGGACCACTCAATGGTCTGAGGCGACGCATCGGGCGGAATCGGATAAATCCACGCACCCTCTTTCGAGTTCCGGTGATTGACCATTCGGATCAGGCTCACTTTGCCGAGAGCCCCAGCGGCGACGAGTTCCTTCGCCTTCTGCACGATAGCCGTCGTTTTGCCGTTGGCTCCGACCATCAGGACTTTCCCGGCCTGCTTCTCGGCTTTGAGAATGGGCGGGCCTTC
>DASQEG010000791.1:0-5072 GCA_035633775.1 Bryobacteraceae bacterium | reverse complement strand
CCCGCTTCTACTGCATCCGCGCCGTTTCCGATACCGCTGACGACGAGTTTCCCATCGATTTCAATGCCGTCCGTGACGAAAGCGGTCGTTTCGTCATCCATAAGATCCTGATGCGGGCGATCCGTAATCCGCTTTCCACTGTTCCCGGCCTGATCAGGCTGGGGCGAAATGCGCAGCAGGCTTCACGCGCACTGGGAGACTTTTTTGCACGCTGCCACTTCTGATACCCAGGATGTCTCCGAGCCGCTGCCCAGCGCCATGAAGGCAGCCGTCTACACGGGCAACAGCAATGTTGCCGTGACGGATGTTCCCACCCCGGAGTTGCACCCGGGTGAGTTGCTCATCCGAGTGGAAGCTTGCGGTATCTGCCACACGGATCTCAAAAAAATCGAGTACAACCTGCTGCCAGGGCCTCGTATCTTCGGTCACGAGACGGCAGGCATAGTAGCTGCAGCTGGCGCCGGAGTAACTCAATTTTCCATCGGCGAACGTGTTGTTGCGTTTCACCATATCCCTTGTCTCGACTGCTTTTACTGCGCCCGGAAGCTATATGCACAGTGTCCCGGTTATAAAAAGGTAGGCATCACTGCCGGGTTTGAACCTGCTGGCGGGGGCTTTGCGCAGTATGTCCGTGTCATGGACTGGATCGTTCGTCGCGGCGTTGAAAAGATTCCCGACGGTGTAAGCTTTGAGCGCGCGTCGCTGGTCGAGCCGTTGAACACATGTCACAAGGCCGTCGCCCAGGCTGATCCCCAGCCAGGCGATCTTTGCATTGTGCTGGGGCAGGGTCCCATAGGCCTGATGTTCACAATGCTGGTCCAGCGCACTGGTGCGACCGTGACCGCTACGGACGGTATGGCGGAACGACGTGCTCTTGCTCGCGAGTTCGGAGCACTCGAGGTTTGGGATCCGTTCGATACACCAGACCTCGAGAGCAAAGTACGTGCAGTGAGCGGCGGCCGCGGCGCGGATCTTGTGATTGTCGCAGTATCTGCCCCGGGGATTGTAAGTCAGGCGGTACGCTTATCGCGGCCCGGCGCTAAGATTCTGCTATTCTCACAGACATCGGACAAAGAAAGAATCGAGGTGTCCGGCGCCGACATCTGCGTTGGAGAACGCAGCCTGTTCGGCTGCTATAGCGCTTCGGTAGACTTACAGAAGGAGTCCGCGCGTCTCGTTTTCAGCGGTGAGCTTCCGGTCGAGCGTCTGATTTCCCACCGCTTTCCGCTTGACCGCATCACTGAGGGATTCGATTTGGCTCGCAAGCCCGATGGTCAGTCGCTCAAAATTATCGTTCAGCCACAGAGGTGGTCCTAGGTGAAAGATCAAATGATGGCGGCCGTGCTCTACGGTAAGGAGCACTTGCAGATTGAGCCGGTCGCTGTTCCTCCCATCGAGAAAGGCGACGTGCTGGTCAAGGTTCGAGCCGCACTGACGTGCGGTACCGATGTGAAAGTCTTCCGGCGCGGGTACCACGCACGCATGATCGTGCCGCCGGCGCTGTTCGGTCATGAGCTGGCTGGAGATATCGTCGCGGTAGGTTCGGAGGTTAAAGGTTTTCGCCCGGGACAGCGTGTGGTCGCTGCGAACTCGGCACCCTGTCTTGAGTGTTTCTACTGTAAGCGCGGGCTGGAGAATCTTTGCGAGGATCTTCTTTTCAACAACGGCGCCTACGCCGAATACATCCGCATTCCGGCGCGCATCGTCAAGCGCAACATGTATGAGATCCCGGCACAGATCAGCTACCAGGATGCCGCGCTTATCGAGCCGCTCGCCTGTGTAATGCGCGGCCTTGAAGAAACTCATGTGCGTCCGGGAGACAATGTCGCTGTCATCGGACTTGGACCCATCGGCCTGATGTTCGTGAGGCTGGCCAAAGTCTACGGTGCCCGTGTGATTGCACTCGGACGCCGAGCCGGCCAGTTGGAGCGCGCGGCACGCATGGGTGCGGAAGAGCTGATTAACACCAGCACGGACCACGACGTTGTCGGGACAATCCGGGAGCTCACCAAGGGACGTGGTGTCGACATCGCGATCGAAGCCGTCGGTAAGCCCTCGACGTGGCAGCTGGCTGTCTCGATGCTTCGCAAGGGCGGCACAGTGAATTTCTTCGGCGGCTGTCCGAACGAATCCCATGTCTCGCTCGATACATCGCTGCTCCACTACTCCGAACTTACCTGCAAGGCAAGTTTTCACCACACTCCGATGCACATTCGCAAGTCGCTGGAGGCTGTGGTGCGTGGCGACATCACAGCGCGCGACTTCATCAACCGCGAAGAGCCGCTAACGAACCTACTCGAAGTGCTCAAACACCTCATGAGCCACAACGGGCACATGAAGACCGCCATCATTCCGTAGGGTGCGTGCGCTTTCTCCCGCCCGCCGAGTTTGTGCGCAGCAACGCCGCGCTTACCCGCAACTGGACGCCTGAGGAGTCGCTCGAATACACGCGCTGGCTCGCTACAACCCATTACGAAAACTTTCACGTCGTCAGCGTTCTCCTGCCCCGCCGGTTACATCAGGACTTCTATAACGTCTACTCGTTCTGCCGCTGGTCTGACGACCTCGGGGACGAGATTCCGGATAAGGAGGAAGCGCTTCACCTGCTCGGGTGGTGGAATGAACTGCTGGAGCGGATGCTCGCGGGCGAAGCCTGGCATCCTGTGTACCGCGCCCTTGCGACTACGGTCGAGAAGCACTCGCTTGAACCCGAGCCGTTTCGCGATCTGATCCGCGCCTTTGTGCATGACCAGACCGTTTCGAGGTATGCAGACTGGAGCGAAGTGCATGCGTACTGCCGATGCTCAGCAAATCCAGTCGGCCGGCTGGTGCTCGCGCTTTGCGGATACCGGGATGAGGAGCGCCGCCGTCTATCCGACGCAACCTGCACGGCCCTGCAACTTGCGAATTTCTGGCAGGATATTTCGGTGGACCTCCGAAAAGATCGCGTTTACATCCCGCAGCACCTGATTGAGCGCCAGGGCTATAGCGTGGCTGAGCTTTTTGCCGGTGTCGAGAACGATGCCTTCCGCGCCGTCATGCGCGATGCGGTGGAGCATGCGCGTCGGCTGTTTTACGAGGGACTGCCGCTGGTGGGAATGGTCGACAAACGCCTCGCCATTGACCTCGACCTTTTCAGCCGCGGAGGCTTGCGCGTCCTCGATCGCATCACGGATATGCAGTTCAACGTACTGCACCACCGGCCGGTTGTGAGCAAGGTGGAGCGGGTGGGCCTTCTGCTTTCGAGTGCCCTTCGCCAGCTGTTCCGGAGTGCGGCTTGACGAGGCTTGAGGCCAGCTACGCGTATTGCGAGCAGGTCGCCCGCAGCAGGGCTAAGAACTTCTACTATTCGTTCGTCCTGCTCTCAAAGCAGCAGCGGCTCGCGATGTGCGCCATCTACGCATTCATGCGCCGCTGTGACGATCTGAGTGATGGCGTGGACAGCGCGACACCGGCAGTCATGAATCAGTGGCGCCGCGAACTCGATAATGCGCTCACGGGGAACTACGGAGACCATCCGGGCTGGCCGGCATTCCACGACACAGTGGAGCGTTATCGTATACCGACGCAATACTTCCACGAGATGATCGATGGCGTCAGCTCGGACCTCCAACCTCGTGACATTGAGACCTTCGACGAACTGTACCGGTATTGCTATCAGGTGGCGTCCGTCGTCGGGCTCACTGTCGTGCACGTCTTCGGGTTCGAATCGCCGCGTGCGCTGGAACTGGCGGAGAAGTGTGGCATCGCGTTTCAGCTGACCAACATCATCCGCGACGTCCGCGAAGACCAGGAAATGGGCCGGAGCTATCTGCCGCGAGAAGACCGTGAGCGATACCCTGACCTGCGCGAGCTGCTGGCCTTTGAGGCCGCGCGTGCACGTTCCTACTACGAAGCTTCAGCTCCCCTGGTAAAGCTGGTGCACCCGCGAAGCCGTGCTTCGCTTTGGGCACTGATCGAGATCTATCGTCGTCTTCTGCGCCGCATCGAAGGCTCTGGATACGATGTGCTGAGTCAGCGTATCGGGCTCTCGCCGTTTCAAAAAGTTACGATCGTCACAGAAGCCTTGCTTCGTGCGCCCATTCTGGCACTGGCCCGGTAATCGCGGTGCGGCGCAACGCTGCAGCCGCACCGAATCTCACATCAGTACTCGCGATCGATCTTCCTGCCCGGCTCTGGCACAGGATACTTACCATCGGGGCCCAACTTCAGCGGCGCAGGGCCATCCATCGTCAGCTTGTCCACTTCGGGCGCAAACTCATGTGGACAGTTCAGCATCTGGTCGTAAGTGATGATCTGGCCCGTATGAGCCGCCATCCGACCCATCGACGTAACGAGGCTGGCTTCGGCCCCGCGCTTGACCTCGTTATACGGCTGGTCCTTGCGGATCGCCTCCATAAGGTCGTCCCATTCGTACTGATAGGGACTCTTCTCCGGCTGTGGATAGGCCCAGACGAGATCAGGATTAGCCGGCAGCGGCAACTGCTTGCGACTAGTGACGCGCGGGATATTGTGGCCTTTGTAGATGCGCGTTATACCCGGCGCATGGCTCAGAGTCGAAATGACGGCCGAGCCCCTGGAACCGTGTGCATAGCTGGCGAACTCATCCCGCGCCCCAGCCATATTGCGGCCGTCGAAGAAGAGCCTGGTTCCATCCGGATAGACATACTCCACGTGATAAACGTCGAAGTTCTGGTCAAGCGAGTCGCCGCGATAATGGCGACCGCCGATGGCATGAGCTTCCACCGGCCATGCGCCTTTCATCCAGCTGCACTCGTCGATCTGGTGGATGTAGTAGTCACTGAACACGCCCCCGCTGGCCCACAGGAACGCGTGAAAGCGCATGATCTGCCACGTGAGCTCGCTCACGTCCTCGGGTCGGGGACCCGCCGTGCCGCCGCCTTGTCCCATGCGGTACGCCCGCATGTTGATGATTTCGCCGATCTGGCCGTCGCGGATCCGGTTCAGCAGTTCCTGACGGGAGCGGCAATGGCGGACCATCAGACCGACGCCAACCTTCAGATTCTTTTTGACGGATTCCTCGCCCAGCGCCAGCATGCGCTTGGTTGTGG
>DASQEG010000790.1:0-8968 GCA_035633775.1 Bryobacteraceae bacterium | reverse complement strand
GTCATGTCGTCCTGCAGTTCTCCGGCACCTGTCCACTCTTTCACCGAATCGATCACGCAGTCGATAATCTCACGGTCGTCCTTGCCGGAGGTGCGCAGAAGCAGCTCCAGAAGGCGTTCTTCGCCATACATCTCGCCATAGGCGTTCTCCGGCTCTGTGATGCCATCCGTAAAGAACACCACTACATCTCCGGGCTGCAGAACTACCTCGCTCTCGTCGTAACGCGCAAATGGGAATGCACCCACGACCATGCCGTTCACGTCGAGCCGTGTGGACTCTCCGTTGCGGATGAGGATGGGCGGCAGGTGTCCGGCATTGGTGTACGTGAGTTTGCTGCCGGCCTCATCGAACAGGCCGAGATACAGCGTCGCGTATTTCTCCGGGGACGTATCTGCAAACAATTGCTGGTTCAGGTGTGTGGCCATTTGCGACGTTGACACCTGAATGCGTGATGAGGTCTGTTCAGCGCCGGCCGAAACGGCCATCTCGAGCGAGCCTCGAAGTTGTGACCGGAACGATGACTGTATGGTCGCCATCAGTAAAGCCGCAGAGATGCCTTTACCGGCCACGTCGCCGATCGCGATCGCGACCTTGCTTTCGCCGATCTGCTGGTAATCGTAGTAGTCTCCCGAGACCATGCGGGCTGGATTGCACGTGGCCGTGACGCGGAGGCACTGGAGAGCCGGGACGGAGCGCGGGTAGAGCTGGTTCTGCACCTCACGGGCGATCTCCAGTTCGGCCTGCAGGCGCTCGCGCTCCTTCTCAACGGCCAGCAGCCGCTCCACATTCTCGGTCATCTGGTTGAACGAGATAGCCAGCTCACCCAGCTGATCCTGGCTGCCGATGGGGATCTTGTGGCTGAAGTCACCGCTGCGCACGCGCAGGGTTCCGAGGTAGAGCTCGTGCACCGCGCTGGTGATTGTGCGCGTCAGGGAAACGCCGATAATGAGAGCAATTACTTCAGCGAAGCAGAACGCAATCGCGACGGTGAAGATGAAGATCGGAATAACTTCCGAGGCCCAGTTAGCCCGTTGCTGCAGGAACGTGCGGAGGAGCGCAGATGGGCGCGAGCGGACGGTAAGCCAGCGCGCCTCGGCGGCATTGTCGCGCCCGGTCCAGTTCTGGATGGGCAGAGGAGCCCCCCAGCGAATCTCAAAATCAGCAAAACGGGTGGCAGGAGGCAATCGGTTCCCGGAGGCTTCCGTGTCTCTGGCCGAGGGGGCCAGCAAAACCCGGCCGCTCCCCATGTCAACGATCGTGCTCTCGCACAGGCCTGGAACCAGGTCGCCGAGAAATTCCCGAGTGATGGGGAAAACTGCCGTTATGCGCTCGCCGCCCCGGACCGCACGAGCCCAGCCGTACAGTGCGTTGTCCTTGAGACCGATTCCGCTGCCGCTTGTTCTCTGAACAGGTAGAACAGGCATCGAGCCGCGTGTGGGACTGGAAGTCAGCCCGGGGCCCGCTCGCTCGACCGTCAGTTGCAGGCCGGGAAACTGCCTGGCGAGCACTGCCTCACTGGCCGTGCTCTCCGGACCCGTTTGCATCAGATCAACGGCCGTGCGGAGTGTTGCGAGACGGTGATCCAGTTCAGATGAGATCAGGTAGACGGCGATCTGGCCGCCGGTGAGCGTAGCCCCCAACTGCACCAGGAGCGTGATGAGGACTACGGGGACCAGCGCGATGAATATGTAGGCAACGATCAGTCGATTGCGCAGCCGCCACAGCAGCTTCTGCACAAGAACCCGGGTTAAGCGCACCGAGGCCCAGCCGCCTGTGACCAGCAGAGCAGCGCCTGTAACCAGCGACAATGCTGTTGAAAGCCCAGACCAGCTGAGGCCGACGAAGATCAGGAGCAAAGCAACAAATGCCCACTCGACAGCTCCGATCCTGATCTTCATGGGAGTCTAGATACGGGATTTCGCGAGTGCGGGTGTGGCTTCGGCCTCGGGCAGCGGCTGCTCGGGCTGCAGGTAGTATTCCGTCAGCTTCTCCTGCAGAATCCTGAGCGCAGTTGCGGGATCGTCCGCTTCATGGAAGAGGTGGACGTCTTCCGGGCTGATCGTGCCATATTCGATGAGCGCATCGAAGTTCAAGACTTTGCGCCAGTACTCAGTTCCGTAAAGGACGAGCACCACTTTGTTCTCGATCTTCTGTGTCTGCATCAGCGTCAGCAGTTCGAACATCTCGTCCAGCGTTCCGAATCCACCGGGAAACACCACGAGTGCCCGGGCAGGGTACGCAAGCCAGAACTTGCGCATAAAGAAGTAGTGGAACTCGAAGGACAGACCCGGCGTAATGTACGGGTTCGGAAACTGTTCAAACGGCAAACCGATATTCAGGCCTATGGTCTTTCCGCCGGCATCGCTGGCCCCCCGGTTCGCCGCTTCCATGATGCCGGGCCCGCCTCCTGTACAAACGACGAAGCGGCGGCTGTTTTCGCCGAGTCCTTCAGACCACTCCGTCACCGACTTTGCCAGTTGGCGCGCTTCCTCGTAATAACGTGCGAGCGGACCCTGCTCCTGTACGCGCGCCGAGCCAAAGAACACGATCGTATCCTGAATTTTCTCGTCGCGAAAGTGCGCCAGCGGATGCAGATACTCGCTAAGTATCCGGATCCCCCGGCCCTCGGTGCTTTCCAAAAACTCCAGATTCTTATACGCGACAGGCCGGCGCCCGGCAGGCGGATTCCCGTTTTCGCTCATGCTTTTTCTTCGGGCGGGGGATTTCTTTCGAGTTCCTCCACGCGCCTGACCAATTGTCGCATCGTACGCATCAGCTCCGGCAGACGTTGAAATGCTGTGACAGCGCGCAACCAGTCCTTGCTGTCGAACGCCGGGCTGCCGGATATGCAGGACCCCGGCGCAATGTCGCCGCCGACTCCGCTCTGCGCGTAGACGACGGATCCATCGCCGATGCTGAGGTGCCCGGAAACGCCAACCTGTCCGGCAAGCAACACGTCCCTTCCCAGATGGGTGCTGCCGGCAAGTCCGGTCTGCGCGCAAATGATGTTGTCCTCACCGACCGTGCAGGCATGTCCGATCTGCACCAGGCTGTCCACCTTTGCGCCTCGTTTGACACGTGTTTCGCCCATGGTTGCCCGGTCGACGGACGTCAGCGTCTGTAGTTCGACATCATCCTCAATCACGGTGATGCCGGATTGCACGATCTTCTCGTGAGAGCGGTCGCGCCGCTTCGCGAACCCGAACCCGTCGCCGCCGACGACCACCCCATTCTGCAGCGTTACCCGATGTCCAATCCTGCAGAACTCGCGGACGGAGGCGTGCGAATGAGCGAGAAAACTGTCCCCAATCTCCGCGCCCTCATAGATCACGACGTGGGGGTGAATCACCGCATCCCTTCCGATACGAACACGAGGCCCAATCACCGCATACGCGCCGATCGAGGCGTTCTCGCCAATGACGGCCGTTGGGTCGAGGACAGCTGTCGGGTGCACCCCAACTGCCGGGCTCGGGGGTTGGTAGAAGAGCGCCAGCGCGCGGGCAAAGTCGAGGTACGGGTTGGACGAAACCACATTGACCGCAGGCGATTCTATGGGCTCGGCCACCAAAATGGCGGCGGCACCCGTGAACCTTACGCGTGGCGCATAGCGGGCATTGGCAAGGAAGGTAATCTCGTCCGGACCGGCCTTGTCCATCGGCGCCACACCGCGGATGTCCGGATCGCCCGTGCCATGGACGGTGCAGCCCAGCCTCTCGGCCAGCTCGCTCAGCTTCATGGTGTCAGTATGCGGCTTGAGAGCCGAGCTTGCGGTCAGGCCTGCCGAGGTGCGCCCGAGCGTGCTGCAAGCGTTGACGGCGCAGCACTTGCGGCGGCCTGACGACGGGTTTCCGCAACCAGGTTGCTGGCCCGTAAGAGGCTCTCGAAGGTCCCCGCATCGGTCCACCAGCCGTCGAGGAACGAAGACGTCATCGTGCCTTCACGGATGTAGGCATTGTTGACGTCAGTGATCTCCAGCTCTCCGCGGCCGCTCGGAACCAGGTGCTTGCACTTCTCGAAAACAGTTTCGTCGTAGAAGTACACACCTGTAACAGCGTAGTCGGACTTCGGGGCTGCCGGTTTCTCTTCGATGCCGATGACACGGTCTCCCTGCAGCTCGGCAACACCGAAGCGGCTTGCATCCTGGACCGCCTTGAGCAGGATCTTCGCGCCGCAGCCCTGAGCTCGAAAGTCCTCCGCAGCCTTACGACTGCTCTTCTCGAGGATGTTGTCCCCGAGAATCTCGCAAACAGAAGTGCCGTCGGCAAATTCGTCGGCCAGGCTAATGGCGTCTGCAATGCCGCCTTCGCCTTCCTGGTACGTGTAGTGGAGGCGGCAGCCGTGATCGCGACCGTTGCCGAGGAGACGGAGAAAGTCACCCGAGTTTTTGCCACCGGTAACCAGCAGTATGTCGCGGATGCCCGCGTCGACCAGCGTGCGGATGGGATAGTACACCATCGGCAGATCGTAGACCGGAAGCAGATGCTTGTTCGTAACTTTGGTGAGCGGAAGCATACGACTTCCGGTCCCGCCTGCAAGTATGACGCCCTTCATGCCAGATGAGAATTATACCCCGCTGACAAAGTTCCTGATCAGCGGGTGTAATTCGCCTGGTAGTATTCGTGGTACTCTCCCGACTTGACACGACGAACCCACTCGGCGTTGTCTTTGTACCACTGAATCGTAGCCGCCAGTCCGTCCTCGAAAGGTACTTGGGGCGCCCACCCCGTCGCCCGTGTAATCTTTTCGCTCGATAATGCATATCGCCGATCGTGGCCCGGGCGATCGGTTACGCGAGTCATGAGCGATTCCGGCTTCCCTGTGAGTGCGAGAATTTTGAGGACCACCTCGCGATTGGGCAGAGAACGACTGCCGCCGATGTTGTAGATCTCGCCTTCCACGCCCCGCTCAAGCACGGCAAGGATCGCTCGGCAGTGATCATCTACGTACAGCCAGTCTCTGACTTGTAAGCCGTCACCGTAGATGGGGAGCGGTTTGTCTTCGAGCGCGTTCGAGATCATTAGCGGGATCAGTTTCTCAGGAAACTGATAAGACCCGTAGTTGTTCGAAGCTCGCGTAACAATCACCGGGCACTTGTAGGTGGTGTGGTACGAAAGTGCCAAAAGGTCTGAACCTGCCTTGGTCGCCGAATAGGGGCTGCTCGCACGAAGCGGCCAGGTTTCGTCTGCTTCGTATGGAGCTTCGATGCTGCCGTACACTTCGTCGGTTGAGATGTGCACGTACCGAGCGATTCCATGGGCGCGTACCGCCTCGAGCAGCGCAAACGTGCCGCGCAGGTTCGTCTCAAACACAGGCTCCGGGCTGAGAATGCTGCGGTCGACGTGCGACTCCGCTGCGAAGTGCACGATTGCGTCCGGGCGGGATTGAGCGAGCAGATCGGACAGCAGCACGGAGTCTGTGATGTCACCCTGCACAAAACGATAGCCGGGACGACCCGAAACAGGGGCAAGGTTGTCCAGATTCCCGGCGTAGGTCAGCTTGTCAAGCACTGTCACGCTGTGACGGGCGTCAGGATCGGATAGAAGCAGCCTCACGAACGCGGAGCCAATGAAACCCGCGCCGCCGGTAACCAGCAGTTTCATTTGTGCTGCAGCTCCCAGTCGTACGCAATGTCGGGATGATTGTACGGAATGCGTCCTTCGTCCTCAGGGTTATAGAACCGGTCAGTAACGTAGATGAGCATTGCCGGATCGTTACCGATGACTTTATACCCGTGGCCGACACCGGGCGGGATCAGAATCTGCCACGGGCGGAGAGTTCCGATATAAAGTGTGTTCCGCACCCCGAACGTTGATGAGCCAGACCTCAGGTCTACCAGCGCTACCTGGAGCATGCCCTGAGCTGCCGCCCAGAGGTCCGTCTGGTGCAGGTGATAGTGGAACGCCTTGATCGCGTGCGGGTACGTGAGTGCGGCTGAAACCTGTGTACTGGCGGGATCGAATTGTGCTCCGAGCCCCTTGCCAACCCGGAGTATTTCGAGAAAGAAGCCACGGTCATCCGGCCAGAGCGGGTAAGGCATTACCTGCAGACCTGCGATGACCCTGGGAGATTCCGGCGAGAGAATGACATCGCCGATGCCGGGCTTGCACGCAGGTATCGCGATCACGGGAGGAGCCAGACCCATCTTTGAACCCGCACCGGAGTTTGTGTCAGCCAAATCAGATTGTAAATCGCCGCAGGGCGAGGAAGAAACCGACAACGCCCTGTCATGTCCAATGTGACGAAGGCTTCAAGTATGAAGACCACGCTTTTTGAATACGAAACCAACATCGGGAAATTTTGGATCCGCCCTGAACCTGCGGGCCGGGTACAACTCGGGCTCGATCGGCACAAGCTGCGTACCTATGGCTCGCCCACCGCTGCTGCCCGAGCCGTAGCCGAACGAGACACTGGATGGCCCGCCTGGGATACCGATCTTGAACTGATTGCGCCTCCGTCGCTCCGCAGGTGGAAACGCCCGCCGCAACGCACTCCGAGGAAGCTGACGACCCTTTGAAGCCTGGGCCTCACGCCTCGAAGGGCTGGACGGCATTACCGTTCCCCTCAGGACCGGACCCGGAGACTCACTGCTACCTGCTAATCTGTCGTGAACGCACAGCGGTTCTGTAGAGGACGGGTCCGATCCTCCAACGCGGCATGTAGTCGCAGCCCTCCGCACCGCGACCATGACGGACATCGAGCCCCGTCACAAGGTCTGAAACGCGCGATTACCGGAACTGGATGCAAGCGACGTCCCGGTCGTATCCACTCGCACAGAACTCTCCTCTGCATTCCTGAATTCTTTTTCCTCGGGCTAACCGCGAACTCTGTTTCCCGTCCAAAGCATGATCGACCTCGGAGGGTGAATGCTGACAGACTTCCGCTTTAGCGCTCGCAGCCTGCTGAAACAGCCCGTCTTCACAATAGTGGCCGTGCTCACGCTGGCACTGGGAATAGGCGCTACCTCGGCCGTATTCAGTCTGATCCAAGGCGTACTTATGTCGCCGCCCCCCTATCGTGAACCGCACAGACTTGTGCTGGTCGACTCCGCGCGAACGGACAACCGAACGGCGGAGAGCCCTCGCGGCTGGGCTCCGCTGCAATGGATGAGCTGGCACAAGGAAGCGAAATCACTGGAGTCCGTAGCGGCGTACGGTTGGACGTTCAACTTCCTTGTGCTGGACGACGGCAGCGAATCGCTGCAGGGTATGCCCGTAACGAAGGACTACTTCCAGCTGATGGGGCTGGAACCGATTCTGGGACGCACCTTCTCAGAGTCGGAGGGACGCCCCGGTTCTACGCCGGTGATCATCATCGGCTACGAACTTTGGCAGCGGAAATTCAATGCAGATCCGAACATCGTGGGTAAGCCCATGCGCATGAGTCGCGCGCAGACGCCGCCCACCATCGTTGGCGTTATGCCTCCCGGAGTGAGATTTTTGCCAACCCCGATGGCTTCCAAGGAGCCCAATTACAACGTGGATTCCCGCGTGCAGTATTGGGTTCCCGCCGTTCCCAATCCTGAGAGACTGAAGTCGCCCGGATGGAACGTGATCGCACGTCTCCGGCCAGACGCCTCGCTGGAACAGGCGCAAGCTGAACTGGGCGTCCTCACCCGCCGTGTGTCCGGCGAGGTGCCGGAGTTGTCGGGTGTCGCACCCCGGCTACGGTTTCTGTCCGCGGAAATGAATCGGGATGGCAATCGCATCCTGTTGCCATTGCTGGGCGCCGCCGGGCTCGTTCTGCTGATTGCGTGTGGCAACGTCGCCGCGCTGCTCCTGGTGCGCGGTCTGCAACGGCAACAGGAGTACGCAGTCCGCAGTGCGATGGGTGTGCGTCGCATCGAGCTGTTCCGGCAGGTTTCGACAGAAAGTCTCATGCTGGCTTTCCTCGGCGGGACAGTGGGTGTCGGAATCGCCTTCGCGGTGGTAAAGGTATTTCAGTTGATCGGCGGTCATGCAATTCCACGGCTGGATGCCGTGAAAGCCGGATGGCCGGTGCTCCTGTTTGGGCTCCTTTCGGCAACTGTGGCGGCCGTAGTCGCTGGACTTCTTCCCGCATACCGCGCCTCTCGCATCGACCCGGTACAGGCGTTGAGGGGAGCGGGACCGAGGAGCAGCGCAAGCACTGGCGAGCGACGTTTTCTGCGCACCGTCACGATCATGCAAACCGCAATGACGTTGGCACTACTCGTGGGTGCGGGGTTGCTGGTCCGCACCATGATGAATCTCGCCAGGGTGGAGTCCGGCTTTGAAACTCGATTTATCCTCACAATGAGCGTTACCGCGGTACAGGGACAGTGGGAAGACTTCCATCGCCGCGTTTTGGAACGCGTGTCGGCGCTGCCCGGTGTCGAGCAGGCGGCTTTCGCATGGGGCGTTCCGCTGACGGGAAATAATTGGCCCGGCTTTCTCGAGATTGATGGTCAACCGGCTGCCGAAAAAGAGAGTGACCGTATTGCTATTCCGTTGCGCTCTGCCACGCAAGGGTATTTTCAGTTGCTGCGCCTGCCCCTGATCGAGGGCCGCGATATCCGCTCCAGCGACGACGGAAAAGCTCCGGCCGTGGCAGTGGTCAACAAAGCGTTCGCCGACCGCTACTTCCCTGGAAGCAGCGCGGTCGGACGGAAGTTCTGGACGGGAGGACGCAGCCGCCCGTCGACAGAAATTATAGGCGTCGTGTCGAATGGCCGGACGGCGGATCTGACGCAGACTGCAGAGCCGGAGATCTATCTTTCGCTCTGGCAGGCGTCTGCGTTTTCCAAGCATTTGCTGGTCCGCACTGCGGCAGATCCCCGCGCGGTGATGGGTAGCGTCCGCCGCGAAATTCACTCCGTCCTCCCCACTGCCTCTGTAGAAAACATGAAAACGCTGGAAGAGCTGCGGGACGACTCGCTCGCCACTCGCATATTTGCAATGCAATTGCTGGCCGGTTTTTCCCTTGTCGGCTGCGTGCTGACGCTGGTGGGAAT
>DASQEG010000789.1:0-4044 GCA_035633775.1 Bryobacteraceae bacterium | reverse complement strand
CTGTCGCTCGCGCGCCAGGCACTGGACCGGCTGGGCGAGCGTGATCACGCGAGGCACGTCATCGTTGTCCGTGAAGGTAGCCAGCAGGAACTGGCTGGCTGGGGAGCACGCGACACGGTGCTCATCTCACGCAAGCCGTTTAGCGAAGGAGACCTGGCCAGAGCGAAGGCTGCGGTTGCTGCATCGAACATGCAGATCGTGTATATGCCGGATATGCGGACCCCTGGCCCCTTTGCAGAACTGCTGCAGACCCGGGATCCTCAGGCATTTTACGAAAGCTACCGCTACGATGTGTCACCAGTGACCGACGATCGCCCGTTTTTCTTCTACACGGTGCAGCCGCGCGATCTGCTTGCGTTTCTACAAGGTCCATCGGGGAGTGCCGACTACAAGATCAATCGCGCAGTTCCGCTGCTGTTCGGGCTAGTTGCTGTGAGCATTATTGCCACCGCAGTAATCCTGTTGTTGCCGCCGCTTGTGTTGGGTACACGCGTGCCTCGCGATCGCCGGATCCTGGTCTCGCTGCTTTACTTCCTCTGCATCGGCGTGGGTTACATCCTGATTCAGGTCGCACTGATCCAGAAGTTTGTTATTCTGCTGGGACATCCGACTTACGCGCTTACGGTCATTATCTTTTCCATGCTGCTCTCCAGCGGTGTCGGCAGTTACTACAGCAGGAAGCTGTTGGCCGGACAGGATGAGCGACTTGTTCGTGCGTTATTCGCGGTGTCACTGTTGATCGCCGTGCTCGCGTTTGTCGCTCCGGTTGTTAGCAGTGCCGGGATTGCCTGGCCGCTGCCTGTGAAGGTGCTGGCAACAGCCGCCCTAATCGCACCTGCAGCGTTCTTTATGGGGATGATGTTCCCAACTGGCCTTGCACGTCTCGAGCGACGCCACCCGGCTTCCGTGCGCTGGGCCTGGTCATTGAATGCAGCCTCGAGTGTGCTCGGGTCGGCTGGTGCAATCTTTCTCGCGATCTACACAGGACTGCGGGCCACGCTGCTTATCGGAGCTGTGCTCTATCTTGCCGCCTCAGCGGTGATCCTGCTTACACGTACTGAAACTTCTACCGAATCTCCAGCTGCCTGACTCACCGCAACTGATTGAAACTGTTACGTCTCTTGATTTGGCTTAGTAGTTGCTTACTAAAGCCTGGGGAGATTTGTCTATGAAAATTGCACTTGCAGCCCTGGCACTGACAGGGCTTGCGTTTGCGCAAGTTAGGACGACAGCCGACAGTACGCCGACCGCAGAGGGAAATGTCCCGATCTACCGTGTGACCGTAACCTCACGGACAGCGCAGGCAGTTAACTATCGCCATCGCGGCGGTGCGACGAAAGTGAATTTCCAGGGCACCGTTGTAGCTCAGCAATCGAGGGGCGAGGCAAAGGTGGAAAGCAAAAAGGGGTACATCGAGGTTGAGGTAGAGTTCGATGACCTCCCGGCCCCGCAGAAGCTCGGGCCCGAATATCTCACCTACGTCATGTGGGCTATTTCGCCTGAAGGTCGTGCGACCAACATGGGAGAGATCCTGCTGAACAGCGAGGGTGAAGGCAAGCTGAACGTTACTACCGAACTGCAGTCATTCGGCATGATCGTGACGGCCGAGCCTTACTTCGCGGTTACCCAGCCGAGTGACATGGTCGTAATGGAGAACGTCGTTCGACGTGACACTCTGGGCAAGACAGAGGTCATCGACGCCAAGTATGAGCTGCTCAAGCGTGGCTCCTACCCGAATCGTCCGGCTGAGTCTGCCCTCCGAAATCTGCCGGGTGATCCGTCAAAGACGCCGATTTACCTGTGGGAAGCACGAAACGCTGTGCAGATTGCTCGTGGGACGGGTGCCGACAAGTATGCCGCCGAGAGCTTCAGGAAGGCTGAGGATCAGCTTCGCCAGGCCGAGGACTATCATCGGCGCAAACAGGAGAAGCCGACCTCGATGGTCGCTCGGGAAGCGGTTCAGACGGCCGAGGATGCTCGCCTAATCGCCCTGCAGCGTCAGGAGGAAGAGCGTTTGGCGCAGGAACGCGCGGCCGCAGCCGAACGCGAAGCAGCTGAACGTGCGCGCGCCGACGAAGCTCGCCGCCAGCGTGAACTCGCTGAGCAGCAGACGAAGCTTGCTGAACAGCAGGCGCGCCTCGAAGCTGAGCGCAGAGCCGCAGCCGATGCGCAGCGACAGGCAGCGGTAACGGAGCGCATGGCAGCCGAACGCGCCAAGGCCGAAGCCGATCAGGCCAGGCTCGCAGCGGAACGTGCCCAACAGGAAGCGCTCACACAGCAGCAGGCGCTTGCGGCTCAGGCCGCTCAGGCGCGGCAGGCTGCTCAGGACGCTGAGCGGGCACGCGCTAGTGCCGAGGCTGAGAAGCAGCAGCTCCGCGACCAGCTCCGGCAGCAGTTGAACATGGTGCTCGAGACGCGTGAAAGCGCTCGCGGCCTCATCGTGAACATGTCGGACGTGCTGTTCGACTTCGGCAAATACACGCTGCGTCCGGGTACCCGGGAGAAACTGGCGCGCGTGAGCGGTATCCTGCTGACGCATCCTTCACTCCGAATCGAAGTGGAAGGCCATACGGACAACGTAGGCAGCGACGAGTTCAACCAGAAGCTCTCCGAGCAGCGCGCGAGCACAGTTCGCGAGTACCTGGTGGGCAATGGCGTGCCTGCGAACATGATCACTGCAAAGGGCCTTGGCGAAGCCACCCCGGTGACCACGAATGATACGGCGCAGGGCCGGCAGCAGAACCGCCGGGTCGAGCTGGTCGTATCCGGCGAGGCGATCGGAACCGGGCAGCAGCCTTCGGCAACGCTGCGATAAATTAGCTCACACTTCGGGGAGGCTCGTTCTGAGCCTCCCCTCCTTCCTCTACAGCGATTCTGATCCCGCTACGGCAACACGAACTCAACTGACTGCCGGGCCGCGAAGGCGGTATCCGGGAAGTCCGAGAACACCCCGTCCACACCCATTGCATAGAACTGCGAGTATTCGCGGCGGGGGTCACCCTGGTAGTCAGCCGCAAGCGTAGCCGTCTCACTGCGGAACGTCCATGTGTGTACAAACAGGCCTGCCCGATGTGCGTCCTGCACGAGAGTGGTAACAACAGCCGACTTGTCTGCATCGTTCACAGTTCCATCGGCGTTCACGTCGTCAGCCTTTCCGTCGGCGTTGGTGTCGGCACCACGTACGCCGACTACGTACCGCTTCCAGGGGCCGATTCCATCCGCATAGGTTGCGATGTCGGCGAGACCTGCCGGCTTGACCAGATCTCCAAAGCCGCGCGGATCGCCTGACACGGCGAAATCGTAGGGCTTGTCATAAGGCGCGGCGTAGGTCAGTGTGCCGTCCAGCGCCACGTCATTTGCGTCGATCAATTGCACCAGACGAACGGCGCTCCTGCTGCGGAGGTACTTCAGGTTCGCGACCTCAAAACTCTGAATGAACACCGGTGCGTTGCGGTGATTCCATCCATACCGCTCCAGGACCTGCAGCAGCTTGTCTTCCAGCGGGACGCCGTTCACAAAATGGAACGTCGGATGTTTCGTTTCAGGGTAGATGCCGATCGTGCGGCCGCGCCGCGCAGACTCGCGCTGGGCAAGCTCGATCACTTCTTCAAGAGTAGGAATCGCAAAACGGCCATTGAACTCCTGCGGGCGGTCGGCTCTGGGCTGGCGAGCGCGAAGGCGACGGATTTCGGCGAGCGTAAAGTCGCTGGCGAAGAAGCCCGTCGTCTTGATTCCATCGAGCAGCCGCGTCGTCTTGCGGCCGGCAAATTCCGCAATGGATCCTACGTCAGTGGTGTCGTCCAGCACCGGCTCATGGCGCGCAACCAGATGGCCGTCTTTCGTCGACACCAGATCAGGTTCAATGTAGTCGGCGCCCTGTTCGATGGCGCGCGTGTATGCCTCGATCGTGTGCTCAGGCAGATAGCCTGAAGCGCCCCTGTGCCCGATCACAAGGGGACGCTTGCCGTCCAGGGTGCGCCATCGGCCCGTCATGTTTTGCGCCGACGCGGGTGCACAAACCGCCAGCAGCGTCGCGGCGGCTGC
>DASQEG010000788.1:0-3650 GCA_035633775.1 Bryobacteraceae bacterium | reverse complement strand
GACACCACCCGCTGACCCATCACCGGAACGATCCCGCCATGATGGAGAAAGTGGCCCAGATCAATACGTACCACGTGCAGCAGTTCGCCGGCTGGATTGAGAAGCTGAAGTCGCTGAAGGAAGGCGACTCGAACCTCCTGGACAACTCGATGATCGTTTATGGCGCCGGTTTGTCGGACGGCAACCGCCATGACCACCACGACCTGCCGACCCTGATCGCTGGTCGCGGCGGCAACCTGATCAAGCCGGGACGCCGCGTTGTGTATCGGCGTGAAACTCCGATGACGAACCTGTTCGTGAGCATGATGGATCGTATGGGAGTTCAGGTCGAAAACTTCGGTGATTCGACGGGCCGGCTGGCCGGTCTCGACCTGGCCTGAGAGGGACATGCAGGCACCCAGTCTCGCTCCGAAGCCGCCGGTCGGCATCGTCTTCGACTGTGACATGGGCAACCGCATCGACGATGTGCTTGCCCTCGCTCTTCTTTACGGGGCGGATACAAAGAATGAGGCCCGACCGGTTTCAATCAGCCTGACTTCCTCCAGCCTGAAGGCGGCCGCCTTTACTGATGCCGTTGTGCGGTTCTATGTCACTGCGACAATGGGCCAGTTCGCTGCTTTCGCGCGCACACTTCCCGTCGGTCTGGCTGACGATGGGCGGCTTAAAACCGAACCGGCCTACCTTGAGGCCGCGCTTGAGAAGAAGACTCCTGAAGGCAAGCCGCTGTTCCCCAGTACCGTCGCGAAACTCAGCGACACCGCGGAATGCCCTGCCCTGATTCGGAACGCACTGACCGCCCAGCACGATGGCAACGCGATTGTTTTATGCGCCGGGCCAGCGACGAATCTTGCTCACCTCCTAACGCTGCACGGTGCAAAAGACCTCATTACCCGCAAAGTACGTTATCTGGTGATGACCGGCGGTCCGGACATGGAGACCGACACTGGCGCGGCGAAGAAGGTGTTAGCCGATTGGCCGACTGACATCTTTGTGTGCGGTCCGGAGGTCGGCGAGGCGTTCCGCTACCCTGGCTCCAGCATCGAGACGGATTTTGCGTGGTCGCCGTCTCACCCGGTCGTTGAGGCGTATCGCGCTGCCGGGAAGATGCCGTACGATGCTCCCGCCCAGGCACTCGCAGCCGCACTGTACGCGGTTCGCCCCAAAGAGAACTACTTCAAATTGTCCGAGCCGGACGGCAGACAACGTTTCCTCATCCCCGACCCTGCCTCATTAGATCGAGGGATCAAAGCCGCCGCTGAACTGGTCAGTGCAAAGCCAGTCCCGCGCAGACCGCGTTTCGGCCAACAACAGCAGCAACAAGAGCAGCAGAAGAAGCAGCAGGAAGCTCCCAAGCCAGAGGGCCAGAAGCCTCCTGCATGAGCGATCGCAAGCGCCTTCGTTCCGAGATTTGGTTCAACGATATGTCCGAGCCGGGGGAGACGGCGGTCTACCTCGAGCGCTTCAACAACTACGGCATCTCGCGGTCGGAGTTGCAGTCCGGCAAGCCGATCATCGGCCTGGCGCAGACCGGCAATGACCTGACGCCCTGTAATCGCCACCATCTGCAGTTGGCCGGACGGGTGAAAGACGGCATCCGCGATGCAGGCGGCATCCCGTTCGAATTCCCCGTGCATCCGCTTCAGGAAAGCTGCCGCCGACCCACCGCTGCTCTCGACCGTAATCTCGCTTATCTCGGCCTTGTCGAGGTGATGTGCGGATACCCGCTCGACGGCGTCGTGCTGATGACAGGCTGCGACAAGACCACCCCTGCCTGTCTGATGGCCGCCGGAACCGTCAATCTGCCTTCGATCGTGCTTTCCGGCGGGCCGATGCTGGATAGCTACTACAAGGGCAAGCTTGCGGGCTCCGGCATGGCGCTTTGGGAAGCTCGTCGTATGCTCGCAGGCGACGAGATCGACGAGGGGGAACTCCTCGATATGGTGTGCTCGTCGGTGCCGAGCCCGGGACACTGCAATACGATGGGCACCGCGTTGTCGATGAACTCGCTCGCAGAGGCACTGGGCATGTCGCTTCCCGGCTGTGCGGCGATACCGGCGCCCCATGCCGAACGCGCAAAAATGGCCTATGCCACCGGCCGGCGTGCAGTCGAGATCGTGCATGAGGACCTGACACCGAGCCGTATCCTGACTCGTGAAGCGTTCGAAAACGCCATCGTCGTCAACTCTGCTATCGGCGGGTCGACCAACTGTGTTCCGCATCTAATCGCAATCGCGCGCCACGTGGGCGTCCCTCTCGAGACGAAGGATTGGGAGACGGTCGGCCATCGCGTTCCGCTGCTTGCGAATATTCAGCCTGCAGGTGAGTTTCTCGGCGAAGCGTTCCATCGTGCGGGCGGCGTTCCGGCCATCATCGGCGAACTCATGTGCGGTGACCGTATCCATACCTCGGCCGTGACGATTAGCGGCCTGCCGATCACCGGCCATCGTACTCTCGATCCCACGGTCATTCGGCCGTGGGCAAAGCCGCTAAAGGAAGACGCCGGGTTCCTTGTCGTCTCGGGCAATCTGTTCGATTCTGCGATCGTGAAGACCTCGGTGATCAGCGAAAGCTTTCGGCGGCGCTATCTGCAGGATGATGCGTTCACGGCTCGCGTCGTCGTGTTCGATGGGCCTGAAGACTACCGCGCCCGAATCAATGATCCTGAGCTGAACGTCGATGACAGCTGCATGCTGGTGATCCGCGGGGCAGGTCCGATTGCATACCCGGGCTCGGCGGAAGTCGTGAACATGACTCCTCCTGACGCCGTGGTGAAGAGCGGTGTCCGGATGCTTCCCTGCATGGGTGACGGTCGTCAAAGCGGCACCTCGGACAGCCCTTCCATTCTGAATGCTTCGCCTGAAGCTGCCGCGGGCGGGAATCTCGCGATATTGCAGAACGGGGATCAGGTTCGAGTAGACCTGAACACCCGTCGCGTGGATGTGCTGATCAGCGATCAGGAGATCGCACGGCGGCGCGCCGAGCTTAAGCAGTCGCCGCTTACGCACGAGTCGCCATGGCAGGAGCTCTACCGGACGCATGTCGGCCAGCTCGACACCGGAGCCTGTTTTGACTTCGCAACGAAGTACCGCGACCTGCGCAAGGTCGTCCCCCGACATTCTCACTGATATGAACAAAGTTGCTGTTGTTACGGGTGCCGGCAGCGGTATCGGGCGGGCAGTCAGCATCGCACTTCATGAAAGCGGCTACGCGGTTGTGCTCGCCGGACGCCGCGCAGACGCTCTGCAAGAAACGGCCGGGGGACGCGCCCACATGCTCCCTGTGCCCACAGACATTACCGAACCAAAATCTGTGCGAGGGCTGTTCGAGTCGGCTCGTTCTCACCTGGGTCGCGTGGACGTGCTGTTCAACAACGCCGGCATGAACGTCCCGGCCACCCCGATTGACGAGCTTACGGTGGAGCAGTGGAACAGCGTCATCGCCGTCAACCTCACCGGGGCGTTCCTGTGTGCGCAGGAGGCAGTCCGTGTCATGAAAGCGCAGGACCCGCGTGGTGGTCGCATCATCAACAACGGCTCGATCTCAGCCCATGTGCCCCGCCCTCATTCAGTGCCCTACACGGCGTCGAAGCACGCCATCACCGGCCTGACCAGGTCTCTGTCGCTCGATTGCCGGCCATGGGCCATAGCGTG
>DASQEG010000787.1:0-2796 GCA_035633775.1 Bryobacteraceae bacterium | reverse complement strand
GGTCCCCGCTTGCTGTGTCGTCGCAAACATAACGGCTTGCTACCTGCACCAACATGATCGAACAGCTCCACCGCGCAAACAAGCAATGCCGCCGTTCGGCCGACTTGATTTGTCAGGAGCAATCTTCCGTGGACGATTGCGGGCTTGTGGAAGGGCGGTGAAAGAACGGGCATGGAATCGAGAAGGAGATCCAGTGACGCAATCGGCGGGGGTGCTTACGACCAGTCGCTGCGTCGCAACACTATGTATGGGGTGCGGGCTCGTACGCGGGGGGCAGCGTGCAGCGGCGATCTACAGCTTGCCGGGTCGGCGAAGCTGAAGGGGATCGTTCACAGACATGTGACAACCTGACGGCGGAGTCTCAGGCCCTGCTTGACGCCGAACCTAAGGGGCGCTTCTTCGTTGCTCGCATTCGAGGCCGCTTACCCAGCAGCTCGCGAGTGCCAGCCTGGTCCGAGCGACGACCTGCGTGGAATGGAATCTCATCAGGAGGGCATTCCATGTCACGCAGGAACGGCATCTGGTCTCCCGCGGTGACCCGAAGGGCATGGGAGATGGCTCTGCCACGACTACTTGTGGCGATAAGTGATCCGACCCTTGGTCAGGTCGTATGGTGAGAGTTCCAGCGAAACTCGGTCGCCGGTCATGACCTTGATACGGTTTCGCCGCAGTCGTCCTGCCATTGTCGCGAGGACGGTTTTACCTGCATCGAGCTCGATGGAGAACATTCCAGCTTTGAACTTCTCGACCACCTTGCCCATTACTTCAATCGCGTCGTCTTTTGGCAAATTTATCCTTATTCATCCAGCAAACGGTGCGGCACGGTCCGTACCGCACCCGTTCCGCATTCAACTGTCTACCAGCGGTTTTGCCGCGAGCCGCCGCCGCCGCCACGGTACCCGCCGCCGCCAGATCCACGCTCCGCCTTCGGGCGAGCTTCATTCACGTTCAGCGTTCTGCCATCGACGTCCCTGCCGTTAAGGCCGTTGATCGCGGCGTTCCCTTCGGCATCCACGCCCATTTCAACAAAGGCGAAACCCCTCGCCTGCCCGGTGTCCCGGTCTGTGACGATGTTCACACGGTCAACTGATCCGTATGACTCGAACATGGATCGAATCGTCGCCTCGGTTGTTCCGAAACTGAGGTTACCAACAAAGATATTCTTCACTTGAGCTTCTTTCTGAATTGGCAGAGCGGCAAACGGGCAAGATCAAACCGAGCGGCGCTTTCGAAGAAAGGCTGTGGGAGCGTGCGCAATTAGCAGTACTGTCAAAGTCGTTCCAATCATAGCACAGATCTCGGGACGCGAAGCAAATAATGTTCACAGCAGGTCAGATTCGCCGGCCAGGGCCACGAACCCGAAAGAACGCGCCGAATCACGGCACATTGAGCAAGTCTATTAGGCAGACCTCCCCTTCCCACTACGCTCCTGCAGAATCCGAACCACCGTTGGCCAGCCGAATGTTGCGCTTGTAACCCGCTGACCGGGTTCACACTTCACCGGGAAGTCACTGGTCTTCACTTACGTATCGGCCGAACTCGCAGTAAATAACGTACAGCCGCGGAGCGAAGCTCGCCTTCGTGTCGCGTGGACTCGGGACCTGAACTTGTGGTCGCCGTGGGAAGTGAAGGCCGAACGTAGAAGGGAGCGCTCCTGATGGGGATTACAGACGTAAGCAGACGCGATTTGCTTAAAGGAGGCGGGGCGGGCTGGTTGGGACTGAGCGCGCTGCAGCTAGCCGGTCCGGCGAAGGTCTTCGGGCAAGCCAGCGGCGAGGTGATCCCGTGGCTTGACCAGCCGCCTCCGAGCCCGTTCCCGGAAAGTGTCGGGAATCTGCTGAGGTGGGAGGCGGTTGACGCCTGGCTGACACCTGCCCAAAACTTTTTCTTCGTAAACCATTACGGCCAGCCCACGCTGAGTGAGGCAACGTGGCGGCTGAACGTCACGGGTCTGGTCGAACGTCCCCTTTCTCTGACGCTAGCTGACCTGAGGGGTCGCGCACGGCAGGAGGTGGATTTCACGATGGAGTGCTCGGGCAACACTGGAACGGGACTTGACTTCTTCATCGGCGGCATCGGAAACGCGCGCTGGGCGGGGGCGCCGCTTGCGTCGGTGCTGGAGCAGGCGGGTATTAAAGATGAAGCCACGGAAGTTATTTTCTGGGGGGCCGACAGGGGTACCGTGACGATCGCCGACAATCCCGGGATCGTCAGTCCCGGCAGCACGGGAACTGGCACCGCCGACAGCGACGGTGGAACTGATCTGACGATCACAGAACAGTTCGCGCGCAGCATGTCGGTCCGTGAAGCGCTGCACCGCGACAATCTGCTGTGCTACGAAATGAACGGCGAACGACTGCCGGTTGAGCACGGCTTTCCCGTTCGCCTGATTGCCCCTGGTTGGTACGGCGTGGCCAACGTGAAGTGGTTAACGCGCATCGAGGTAACGGACCAGCGCTTCACCGGCCGCTTCATGGCGCGGGACTACGTTACAGTTCGCGAGCAACAGCGCGATGGCGAGACAGTCTGGACATTTGCCAATGTCGGCCGGGACCGGCTGAAATCGGCACCGGCCAAGGTTACGCGCACCGGTGGACGCTACAGCATCATGGGCGCAGCATGGGGAGCGCCGATCAAGGCGGTGGAATTCCAGATTCACGATGGCCCCTGGTTGGATCACGTCGTCGTACTCGAGCACGCGCTTGCGGATGAGGAAGTTGCGCTCCTCGACCTTGCGCTGGGCGCCCTCGATCTGCTTAGAGAGCATCTTCGCCTCGATGGGCTCCTCCTCGCCGG
>DASQEG010000786.1:0-1803 GCA_035633775.1 Bryobacteraceae bacterium | reverse complement strand
GTACCAGCAGTTTCCGACAAAAACCCAGGAGACACACGCACGTGGCTTTCACTCTACCGCCCCTTCCCTACGCGCCTGAAGCACTCGAGCCGTTCATTGACACCGCGACCATGAAGGTCCACCATGGCGGTCATCACAACGCCTATGTGACAAACCTGAACAAAGCTTTGGAATCCGCTCCGGATCTGGGCGGCAGGAGTGTTGAGGAACTCCTCAAGGACAATCTCTCGGCCGTACCGGAGAATGCGCGCACAGCAGTTCGGAACAACGGCGGTGGGCACGCGAATCACACCATGTTCTGGAGCATCATGTCGGCGCCGTCCGGCGGGGCTCAGCCCGAAGGCGAAGTGGCGACCGCCATTTCGAACTCGTTTGGCAGCTTTGACAGCTTCAAGGAAAAGTTCACGACGGCTGCAATGGGGCGGTTCGGTTCCGGCTGGGCATGGCTGGTCAGCCGGGGCGGGAACCTCGAAGTGACCTCAACCGCCAATCAGGATTCCCCGCTGATGGAGGGTGCGTTTCCCGTGATGGGTCTGGACGTTTGGGAGCACGCCTACTACCTGAAGTACCAGAATCGTCGTGCGGAGTATGTCAACGCCTGGTGGAGCGTAGTGAACTGGACTGAAGTCGCACGCCGCCTCAAAGAGGGACGCTAGACTTCCTGTGATACCGTGGGCGGCCATGCGGGCCAAACCTGTCGCCGCCCTCGTTCTTGCCTTCGTTTTCGCACCTGCGAGTCTTCCTGCCGAGAACTGGCCTTTCTTTCGCGGTCCCTCTCGCCAGGGAACGTCAGCCGAGAAGGGGCTGCCGCGCACCTGGTCTTCGACTGACAACATTGCCTGGAAAACCGCCACGCCCGGGTTCGGCTGGTCTTCACCCGTTATCTGGGGCAAACGCGTATTTCTGACTGCCGCCACCGAGGACGGCGCGTCCTGTCACATCCTTTCGCTCGACGCCGACGGTGGCAAGATTCTGTGGGATCGAGAGGTTCTGCAGCAGCCGGTCAGACGCAAGGAGAAAAAGAACTCCTACGCCACCCCAACGCCCGCGACCGACGGCAGGCGGGTCTACGCTGTGTTCGCAGACGGCAGCATTGTCGCAGTAGATTACTCCGGGCGGGTGCTGTGGACCAACCGCGATCACAGCTTCTACAGTCAGCACGGGCTCGGCGCGTCTCCGGTTCTGCACCGGAATCTCCTCATCATGGCCTATGACGGGTCCAGCGACGGTGAAGACAAAAAGATCGGCTGGCAGAAACCGTGGGACCGGTCGTATGTGGTCGCGCTCGACACGGCCACAGGGAAAGAGCGCTGGCGCGCGAGGCGGGGCCTCTCCCGCATCGCTCATGTTACTCCGAATATCGCGACGGTCGACGGAAAGCAGCAACTGGTAAGCGCCGCAGGCGACGTGATTCAGGGCTTTGATCTGAGCGACGGAAAGCTGCTCTGGACCGTTCGTAGTCAGGGCGAAGGTGTTGTGCCTTCAGTGGTGATTGGCGACGGGCTGGCGTTTACGTCTTCAGGCTTCGAGAAGACTACCATGCGGGCGGTGCGCCTTAGCGGGGCTGTCGGTGATGCCACCGCCTCGCACATCGCGTGGGAGCAGACCAAAGGAGTCTCTCACATACCGTCGTTCCTGTTCGTGAGGCCCTGGCTCTTCTCCGTTACCGAGGGCGGGATTGCTATGGCACAGCAGGCATCCACCGGCAGGATGGTTTGGCAGCAAAGGCTTGGAGGTGAGTATTCCTCGTCTCCGGTGCACGGCGATGGCGCGATCTACTTCGTATCGGAAACATGCGAGACC
>DASQEG010000785.1:0-4692 GCA_035633775.1 Bryobacteraceae bacterium | reverse complement strand
GAGGACTCTGGTAAACTGAAGAGCGCGGACCAGGCGGGTTGAAGGGGCCAATATTCTGAAATCTGATCAGTTATTGCCGGACAACTGTCCTACCGCAGTTGACTCATCTATGAAGTTGAAGATCCGAATCAATGAGCTGGCACGAGAACTCGAGGTTAAGCCAAACCGAATCCTCGAGCTATTGCCGGACCTCGGTGTCAGTGAGAAGAAGACGCATTCCAGCTCGATTGATGAGGATGTGGCGATCGCCATCAAGAAGCAGCTTGGCTTTACCGATGCCGACGAGCGGCGTGCTCGTGCGGAAGGGCGTGGCAGTGTCGCCATCGCTGAGGATGAGGACAACAATCATGCTCACCATGACGAGCCTCCCTACGAGCCGGAACCACAACGCTCAAGAGTGAGCTCGCCGGAGCGGCCAGCCCCTGCCCACGCTGCTCCGGTAGCCGCTGCTCCTGAGCCACCGGCGGCATCAGCCGCAAATGGCGATGGCGCGGGAGCAGGTAGCCAGGAAGGACAAGCCTCGGCCAGGGAGGCGTCCCGTTCGCGGTTCTCGCCTCTGCGTCCGCCGCTCGCTGGCCCGCTCCGGCCTCCTGTCGGTGCCCACGCCCCAGCTGCGCAGACGCCACCACCGTCACCGGCACCCGCACCTGCAGCAACCCAGGCATCCGCACCTGCAGCAACCCCGGAAGCGAAAGCTCCGGTCGTGCAGGAGACTCCTGCACCCGCACCGCCCGCTCCGGCGGCAGCGGCTCCAGCAGCTCCAGTCGCTTCTCCGAAACCTGCGGAACCGAGACCCGAGCCGCCGAGAGCCGCGGTTCCACCGCGAGCGCCCGCTGCACCCGGCCGGCCGGAAGCACCCCGGGCGCCGCTTCGCCCTGCGGGTCCGCCTCCGCCTTCGGCTGTTCCAGGCACGCCAGCGCCGCCGCCGCAACCCTCAGCCGCACGTCCCGCCGGACCGGGTGCGCCTCAGCCCCGAGTTGCTTCGGGTCGCGATGTGCCAATCCTTTCTCGTCAGGGCCCGGGCCCGTCCGGCCCTCGTCAACCGGTACAGCCATCTGACCGGCCAAATCAGGAAGCACGCAGTATGCCTGTTGCTCCTGGCGCGCCTAGGCCGCCGTCACCCACGCCTGGCGCTCCCCGGCCGCCGCAACCTCGGCCGCAGGGTGCGATGCCGGGTGGCCCCGCTCCGCGTCCCGGCGGCGGTGCACCACCGCCCGGAGGTCCCGGTGCGCAGAATCGCCCGCTGGTCGGGCGCCCCGCAGCGCGGCCCGTTGTTCCGCCAAGCCCTGAAGTTCTGCAGCGCCTGCAGCAACAGCAGACGCGTCCCGCTCCTGCAGCTCCCGCGGCGCCTCGCCCCGGAATGCCGCAGAATCGGCCGGCCGGCCCTGCGCCGGGTCAGCCAATCTATGGTCGTGGGCCCGGATTCCCCAGCCGCCCAGGCGGTCCTGGCGGACGTCCCGGCGGTCCGGGAGGTCCCGGCGGCCCCGGTGGCCGTGGTCCCGGCGGTTTCGGTGGTCCGGGAGGTCCTGGGCGCCGTCCCATGCATCCGACCACTCCGCTGCGGCCTGAGTCTGCCGTGCCGGCGCCTGTGGATGCACGCCGCGCTCCCGCAAAAGGACGCTCAGTCAGCCCCGAGCAGCGCAAGCGGGATGCCGAGGGTAAGCTTCGCGTACCAGAGCCGCGCGCCAAGATGCAGCCGCTGCCGACGGTCAACAAAGAGATCACCATCGGCGAGGGCATCACCGTTAAGGAGCTGGCCGAGAAGCTCGGTGTGAAGTCCAGCCTTGTTATCAAGCAGCTGGTGGACCGTAAGATCTTTGCAACGATCAATCAGACTCTCGACCTGAAGCTCGCAGAGGACCTGGCACGGGACTTTGGCGCGACAACCAGCACATTGAGCTTCGAAGAAGAAGCGACCTGGGAAGTCGAACTGGCCGAAGCCGTCACTGATCTGGAGACCCGTGCGCCTGTGGTCACTGTCATGGGCCACGTCGACCACGGCAAAACATCGCTGCTTGACGCCATTCGCACCACTGATGTGGCGGGCGGCGAAGCAGGCGGTATTACGCAGCACATCGGCGCTTCGGTAGTGGAACAGAACGGCAATCGTATCGTGTTCATCGACACGCCGGGCCACGAAGCATTCACCCGAATGCGTGCTCGCGGTGCGAAGGTGACGGACATCGTCATCCTTGTAGTGGCAGCCGACGACGGTGTAATGCCGCAAACAGTGGAAGCCATTGATCACGCCCGCGCAGCCAAGGTGCCGATCCTTGTTGCCATCAGCAAGATCGATAAGCCCGGCGCTCAGCCGGACCGTATCAAACAGCAGCTCGCCGATCGCGGACTGCTGGCCGAGGACTGGGGCGGTGACGTCGTGATGGTTCCGGTCTCTGCAAGGACTGGTGAGAACATCCCGACGCTGCTGGAAATGGTCCTGCTCGTCGCGGAAGTTGCAAGCCTGCGAGCGAATCGTTCGCGTCCGGGCCTCGGAACGGTGCTGGAAGCCCAGCTCGACAAGGGCCGCGGTCCGGTTGCCACCGTGATCGTCCAGAACGGAACGCTGCGCGTCGGTGACTTCTTTATCTGCGGTCAGGTGTTCGGAAAGGTCCGCGCCATGTACGATCATCGCGGGGATCAGGTGCGCGAAGCCGGTCCATCGACTCCGGTCGAGGTGCTCGGTCTCGCGGAACTGCCGGATGTCGGCGATGGCTTCCAGGTCGTCACGGATACGGCCAAGGCCAAGCAGATCGTCATGTACCGCGAGACTAAGGCTCGCGAGCAGGCGATGAGCAAGGGCGCCCGGCTTACCCTTGAGCAGTTCAATGAACAGGCCAAAGAAGCTGGCGTCAAGGAACTGAACCTCATCGTAAAGACGGATGTGGGCGGTACCGCGGAAGTGCTCAGCGAGATGCTGCAGAAGCTTTCAACGGACAAGGTCCGCATTCGCGTCATCGCGCGAAACGTCGGTGCGATCACCGAAAGTGACGTGCTGCTCGCGACGGCCTCCAGCGCCGTGGTCATCGGCTTCAATGTCAGACCTGAGCGGAATGCCGCGAATCTGGCAGAGAAGGAAAAGGTCGATATCCGTCTGCACACGATCATCTACGAGCTGACGGACGAGATCAAGAAGGCGATGACCGGCATGCTGGATCCGGTCTACAAGGAAGTGTTCCGCGGTCGGGCCGACGTTCGCGACGTATTTACGATTTCGCGAGTGGGCTCGGTTGCCGGATGCTATATCACGGAAGGCACGTTTACCCGCGACAGCCAGGTACGCGTGCTGCGCGACAACGTCGTCATCCACACGGGTCGTGTCGAGTCCCTGCGCCGTTTCAAGAACGACGTGGCTGAAGTGAAGCAGGGCTTTGAATGCGGCATCGTGGTCGCAAACTTCGGCGATATCAGGACAGGCGACATTCTCGAGGCCTTCGGCATGGAGCGTGTGGCCCCGACGCTCGGCTCATAATCGGCCTTTGTGCCTGCTGTTGGTGTTTTGACTCTGGAACTGCACATCGAAGGCGCTCACTCCCTGAAGGAGAAGCGCCACGTTGTGAAGGGGCTGAAAGACCGCCTGCGTGCCCGCCATAACGTGGCTGTTGCAGAGATCGGATATCAGGATCTTTGGCAGCGCGCGCTTGTGTCAGCTGTTACTGTGTCTTCCGATCGGACGCGCGCACAAGCCGTTCTACAGGCGGCTGAAGACGATGCCGCCTTCATTCTGGGTGCAGCCCTTGTGTCGACGACGGTTGAGTGGATCGACTAATCCCCGCCCGCCCACTGCTATATTGGATTCACTGACGGTACATTGCTCCTTCACCGGAGCGTTGTGACAACAGGGAATCCGGTCCAAATCCGGAGCTGCCCCGCAGCGGTAGGCAGGAACGAAAGCCGCAACACAGGCACTGGTTCTCCTCAGGACTGGGAAGCCGCGGCCGGTAGAAACCTGGCGACGCAATCGCCGGAACGCCTGCAAGTCCGAAGACCTGCCGACAGCTTCAGGCCATAGCGCCTGAAGGCACGACAACAATCCAATACCTTCGCGGGAAAGGTCTGGCCTGATGAGACGTTTGCTTACGCTTGCGCTGGTGGCGATCGCTGCTTCTGCGCAGACTTCCGGCTCGATAAGCGGCCGTGTTCTTGATGCTTCGGGTGCCTCGGTTCCTCAGGCACGGGTAACTGCCACATCCGCCGACGCGGCCGGGCGCTGGACGGCTATCACTAACGTGGAGGGGCGGTACGTCCTTCCTTCACTCCGTTCGGGCAGCTGGCTGGTAGAAGCCGTTGCCGAGGGCTTCGGATCTTCGGCACCACGCGCCGTTCGGCTGGAGGGTTCGCCCGCTACTGTCGATCTGACGCTCGATCTTGCCCGGCTGGTCTCCCAGGTGCAGGTAACGGCAGCGGCTGTTGCTCAGTCGGTTGACGAGCAAAGCAAGGCGCTGACGATTGTCGATTCGATTCAACTCGATCGCAGAGCTGAGTATTCCGTTGCCGACGCACTTCGCACGGTGCCCGGGTTGCGGGTGCAACAGCTCGGAGGTCCGGGCAGCTTCACGCGGGTCGTGATGCGCGGCATGCGACCTACAGATACATCGATGCTGATCGACGGCTTCCGGCTGCGCGACGCGGCCTCGCCGCAGGGTGACGCGTCGGCGTTTGTGGGCGATCTGCTGCTGACCTCAACCGATCGGA
>DASQEG010000784.1:0-2550 GCA_035633775.1 Bryobacteraceae bacterium | reverse complement strand
CGACAGACTGTCGGGGATCGGCACAGATCTCGCACACCGCGGGCGGCTCACCGGCAGAGGAGTGTTGGACTCCGCACGTGCGGCAGATCCAGTAACTTGACATAGCCCTTATTGTGCTGTACACCGCGGTTCTCAAGCGATCAGGAACTCCGGCCGCAGTGTCCCGATACACTGGAAATGAAGTATGCGGAAGGACTTTTCAGGGCCTGTTCTCTCGTCCGGTTCGGTCTTGTTTGCCCAGACCGACCGGGGCGCGATTACGGGCGTGATCACTGATCCTGCAAGCGCGCCAATTCCGCGCGCGAATGTAAGAGCGGTTCACGAGGCTACGGACGCGATCCTGCTTGACGGCGGCAGCGCTGCAAACCCGGAAAGCGGGAGCTTGCTGTTCACGTATCCATCCGTCGAAGCGATCGGCGAGTTCAAGCTGGTGAGCAGCAGCTACGCCGCTGAATATGGCCGTACAGGCAGCGGGTTCGAGGTGTTCACCACACGGTCGGGCACCAATGACTTCCATGGTGCGCTTTTCAACTCCTTTCGTAACGATGCATTCGATGCGCGAGTCGAGTTCTAGTGGCAACCTTCGACCTGGTCGTTTTCGATCTTGACGGCACGCTCATCGATTCCAAGCTGGACCTGGCTCATTCGGTAAACGCGACACGCGCGCATCTGGGCCTCGGTCCGCTGGATCACGAACTGATTTACTCATACGTCGGCAACGGCGCACCGGTGCTGATCCGTCGGGCCCTTGGGCCGGAGATGCCCGATTCGGTGGTGAACGAAGCTCTCTCCTGGTTCCTCGATTACTACCGCGAACACAAGCTGGACCATACGCATCTGTACCCGGGTGTGACTGAGGCACTGGGCACGCTCTCCGCTGCCGGCACCGCCATGGCAGTACTCACGAACAAACCGGTGAACGTCAGCCGAGCCATTGTCGAGGGCCTGGGTGTCGCCGAACACTTTTTTCAGGTTTACGGTGGCAACAGCTTCGAGCAGAAGAAGCCCCATCCCATGGGGCTCGACGCTCTCCGCGACGAGGCCGGAGTGGCGCCGGAACGAACGCTGATGGTCGGCGATAGCGGTGTGGATATCTTGACCGCGCGGAATGCCGGTGTTCGCTCGGTCGGCTGCACGTGGGGTTTTCAGCCCGAGACGCTGGTCACCCATCCGCCCGACTGGCTGATTGAGAGCATGAACGAACTCCCGTCGATCGTTCAGCAGCAATAATCCAGGGACATGCGCGGTCCAGTGGGACTGTTCCTCACCTGCTTTGTGGCGGCACTCGCACTCGCTGAGGAACCACCAATGCAACTCGTAGGTTCAGCTGAGCTCCGCAAGGGTGTGCTTCGCCTGACTCCCTCAAAACGGCAACAGGTTGGGGCCGCATGGCGGTCGGTGAAGCAGCAGGTCGTGGCGGGGTTTGAGGTTGAATTCGAGTTCCAGATCACGGGCGGCCGCGGCCTCGGACGCGGCGCGGACGGGTTCGCTTTTGTATTGCAGAACGAAGGTCCGGGTGCTATCGCCGGTCGCGGTTCTGCCGGCGGTTTCGCCGTCGGCGATGGCCGGCAGGACCAGTCGAAAGCGGGCATTCCGCGTAGCGTCGCGGTGTTCTTTGACACGTTCCGCAATTCGGATGGCGGCGATCCGTCTGACAACTACATAGGGATCTGCACCAATGGACCGGTCGAGAGCATGCGCTGGCCGCCGAGGCGGTTGGCAAGCACGAAAAGCCTCAAAGTTCGGCTAAAGGACGGGCGGGTGCACCGGGCCCGCGTACGCTTTGCACCTCCGATCATGAGCGTTTTCATCGACGACGACGATCGCCCCGTGCTGCAGGCTGTAGTTGACTTGAGGACTGTTATCGATTCAGAAGGGTTGGCCTGGGCAGGCTTCACGGCCTCGACCGGTAACGGATACCAGAATCACGACATTCTGCGCTGGCGCGTGACCTCGGCCGAGTCCCTGATCACCAACGTCGATTCGAGGATTGCCTATGCGCTGGCGGATTGCATGGAGGGCCGAAACCTGTGTACGCCTGCACACGCCCTCGTCGAGCAGCAGGACGGCGGCCGATATCGCATCGTGCTGCCGGCCCATATCGGCTGGGCTGCCGGCATTCCGAATCCCACCAACCCGGCGGTCGTCGTACAAAACGCCAGGGGCTACGTTTGCCTTGATCCTGCGGCTCCGGATACTTGCAACGGCGCTGGCTCGTCGCTCGTCCTGCAAACAGAGAAGGGCGTAACCTCGTTCGGTGTGAAGGGCTGGACAAAAGCACATTCCCGAACGGCCGAAGGCTTCCTCGAATTTGAGGTCACCCTCAAGTGACAAGCCTGCGGGTGACGCTACACTGTAACCGTCAACTCATGAAGATACTGGTCCTCGTCTGTGCGGCCGCCGTGCTATTTACCGGTTGCAATAAGGCAGCTCCGGAAGGCGTGGCCGCTCAGGTCAACAACCGCTCAATCACCTACGCCGAGATCGACAGGCAACTGGAACTGCAGTTTGCCGGAGCGCAGGACAGGCCACAGGGAGATGAGCTGGCAA
>DASQEG010000783.1:0-3024 GCA_035633775.1 Bryobacteraceae bacterium | reverse complement strand
CCATGGCAGTGCCCCGTACAGGCGGTGAGCGGCCGCAAGTCCTGCGACCGTGCCTGGAACAGCGGAGGCCTTGTAACCGATGCGCGCTTCGGACTCATTCGCATATAACCCAGGCTTCGCGGCAGCCGGAGCTGTCTCGCGGTAATCGATGGCACGGGTTCGCCCGTCGTTCATGCGGACGACCATGTAGCCGCCGCCGCCGAGGTTGCCTGCCTCCGGATGTACGACCGCCAGAGCAAAGCCCACAGCTACAGCGGCATCCACGGCATTACCGCCCTGCTGCAGAATGCTCAGCCCGGCCTCGGACGCAAGTTCGTGAGCACTTGCGACCATTCCGTTCGGGGCTCGCTCCGGCTGGCTGACCATCGGCCGGACCGCCTGAAGAGTGCGCCCGCTCTGCGAAACTTCCTGTGCTCCGGCGAGAGCAGCGATGCCGAGCAAAGCAAGGGTTGCACGCATTCAACGACTGAGAGTAGCGCACCGGCAGCGGCCGGAAATGGTAGGATCAATCATCCCCGTTCAGGAGCAATTAAGATGTCCAGCCTCTCCCGACGTACGTTCTTTCAGGGCGCAGCACTCGCCGCGTCGGCCATGCGCGTCCGGGGCGCTAACGACCGCGTCAGTCTCGGCATTGTTGGTTTGGGAGGCCGCGGAACTGCCCATCTTGGCTCCTACACGACCATTGACGAGTGTCAGGTCACCGGCTTGTGCGACGTGAATCAGGCGGCTCGCGAACGGGCTCAGGCGCGCCTGCTGAAGGCCTCGCAGGCGAAGGCTAAAGAATACGCTGACATGCGGGAGATGTTCGCCGACAAGAGCATCGACGCTGTGTCGATCGCGACGCCCAACCACTGGCATGCACTGGCCGCGATCTGGGCTGCTCAGGCAGGCAAGGATGTCTACGTAGAGAAGCCGGCCAGTCACAACATCTACGAAAGCTGGCGCATGGTCGATGTCGCACGCAAGACCGGCCGAATGATGCAGGTTGGATCGCAGAGCCGGAGCACGCCCCACAAAATGAAGGCGATGCAGGTGCTGAAGGAAGGTGCGATCGGCCAGGTGTATATGGCGAAGGCGCTCTGCTACAAGCGGCGCAAATCCATCGGCACGACACCCGCCGAACCGGTGCCTCCAGGCCTGGACTGGGATGCGTTTCTCGGCCCTGCGCCGAAGCGGCCGTATTCGAAGAACCGCTTTGCGTATAACTGGCACTGGTTCTGGGATACCGGCAACGGCGACATCGGCAATCAGGGTGTGCATGAGATGGACGTCGCACGCTGGGGTCTGGGTGAAGTGACCTACCCCACTACGGTTCACTCGACTGGAGGGAAGTTCATCTACAACGATGACCAGGAGACACCGAACACGCAACTCGCAACGCTCGACTACAACGGTCGGCAACTTGTGTTTGAGGTACGAGGACTGCTGACGGGACCCGAGGCCGGTCTTCCGGTGAAGGCCGGCAACACCGTCGGCAATCTCTTCCTCGGCAGCGAGGGCTGGATGTGGGTAGACGGGTCGCGTTACCAGATTTACAAAGGGGAAGGAAACGAACTGGTCGCCGAGGAGAAGGGTGCGGACGCAGCCGGAACCGTCCTCCATATGAAGAACTTCCTTGCTGCATGCCGCAGCCGGAAGCACACCGACCTGACGGCCGAGATCGAGATCGGCGCTATGTCGGCAACGCTGTGCCACATGGCGAACATCGCCTATCGTGTGGGCCGGAAGCTTGAGTGGGATGCCGCTAAGCGGCAGTTCGTGAACGCGCCCGAGGCGAACAAGCTGCTGACGAGGGAGTATCGCAAGCCCTACGTGGTTTAAGCCACTGTGGCGTACACGCACTTTCTGCGGCTGTCGCGCAACTCACACGCCGTTTACATGGTTTATTAGTTTACGATGCAGTTTCTTCGCGCATTCGTCCTCAGCGCTGTATTTGCGTTCGCACAGGTCGATGACAGGAATTTCAGCGGCAGCTGGAAACTTGACCAGTCGGCCAGCCAAATAGGGCGAATGCCGGCTACCCCTCTGGACAGCATGAAGGTGAACCATGAGGGTGCTGCGCTCACCTGCGTCACGTCCGATGCGCGGACTGCCTGCTCCCACCGCACGGATGGGAGTGAAAGCCGGACGGGGGTCGGCGACTCCACCGTCAGCAGCAGGACCAAGTGGGAGGGGCGCGCACTCCTGATTAGTTCGCTGGTGTCGGGCGCAGAGAACTACTCGATCAGCGAGCGCTGGACATTATCGACCGACGGCGCCACTTTGCGCATCCGACGCCAGTGGACGGGGCCGCGTGGAGAAGTCGAGTCAATGCTCGTGTACCGGCGTGATGGTTCGCTGACAGCGCGAAACGGCGCGGCAGAAGCAGCAGATCCTGTTCCGGCGCAGCCCCGGCCCATGCCATATATCGTCGAGGCCGGTACAAAAGTACCCCTGAAGATTATTAACTCCGTCAGTACCAAGAATTCTGCCGAAGGCGATCGCGTTTACCTGCAAACGGCGTTTCCGATCATGGCTCGGGGCAAGGTAGTGATTCCGCCGGGAAGTTACGTCGCCGGCACTCTAACCAACGTGACCCGGCCGGGCCGCATGAAGGGCAAGGGCGAGATGTTTTTGCGCTTTGACACGCTTACGCTGCCGAACGGCGTTACACGTGACTTCCGGGCCCGTCCCGGCGGAATGGATGGCGACACCGACGCGAAGGTGGATCGGGACGAGGGCGGCATCAAGGGCGAAGGCAACAAGGGTGGAGATGCACGCAAGGTTGGCGAAGCGACGGCTGCCGGCGCTTCCGTTGGCGCCATCGCAGGAAGTGTAGCCGGTCGCTCGGGAATGGGTCTCGGTGTGGGCGCCGGGGCAGGGGCTGCCGCGGGACTTGTCGGCGTGCTGCTTTCACGCGGCCCCGATGTCGTTTTACGTCAAGGGACCACCATCGAGATGGTGCTTGACCGTGAGCTTACATTCGAACTGTCCGAGCTGGTGTCCGGTTCGCAGGCTCCATAACGGTGCGCGTCGCGCTGCTAC
>DASQEG010000782.1:0-4649 GCA_035633775.1 Bryobacteraceae bacterium | reverse complement strand
TCAGCTTTGGCACTCCACTCCGGATGTCTGGCAATGTGGGTCTTCATCTGCTCGTCGATTCTGTCGAGCCGGTCTCGTAAGAACCGAATCGTTGCGTCGATGTCGCGGCGAGCAGCTCCCATCGAAGACAATCGTCGGTTTTGCTCTGCGACGATGATTTCAATCAGCTGTCGATGTCGAGTTACCAGATGACCGATCTCGTCTAACTGCTGCTCCGGAACCGCACGTGCCGGTGGCTGCACCGCTTCCCCGAAGTGTGCGAGGATCTTCGCATCGATCGGATCTGTTTTGGCGAGCTTTCCAACAGCCCTTGCCAAATCTCGCACCTGTCTGGGGTTGGCGACCGCAACGGGCAGCCCAGCCTTCACGAGCGCGTAAGCCGCCGCATACTCGTGACCACCGGTCGCTCAAGCACAATCAGCTGTGGCGACCACTTTGCCAGAGCTCTGACCAGTTTCCTGATTCCTGCATCGTCATTGTCGAGGCTCAACGTCTCGCCTGCAGGCCGAATAGCAACGTCCAGACACCGCTTCGAAACGTCGATGCCTACCCAGATCGCACTCATCTGACCAGTCCTGTCCAGCGTGGAGTCCGCCTTGCACTCGCGCTTGCCGGATACGGGCTCAGGCGGCTCAGGCATTCGTTCGAGTTCTGAAGGCAGCGATTGTGGCGACCTGAAGCTAAAGGCGATCTTTAAGATCTGCTTGCCCTCGATGTGCCACAAAACGAATATACAAGCTTGCCCGGTTCAGGCCGAGTGGACAACCTCCTGAAACTTCGCACCTGGATGACTCCTCAGTCCCCCTGCTTGAGCCAACGCAGCCTGAAAACACCATGACGCCCTTCCCTCCCGTAGTACTGGAGAAAGTTGCGAGAATCAATCACGTTGTTGACACCCGTAGCATTCAGGGCACCTGTCACGTTGTTCAGCCCCGCGCGGATGGCAAAGCGGTACCGTCGGAGACGGAATTTGCGCTCCAGGTGTACGTTAAGCGCAAAGTTGATCGGAAATCGCCATGAGTTTACGGCACCGACAACTTCACCCGTGTCCCGCACAACCGAAAACGGAAATCCTGTCCGGACGTCGAGCAGGTATGCAACAGCCCAGTCGCGGCTCCACGTAGGCAGGTATCCCCAGCTCAGCAGTCGGTGAGGAGCGTCCCAGGACAACCGACCAAGGTTGTTTGCCACCTGCCACCGCTGATCAACGCTGATATCAATCACCGCATTCGACAGAGTTCGCGATGCCGTGTAATTAGCCATCCAGCCATAATCTCTGCCAAACGTGTGCTGCATAGTCAGAGACAACGAGTCGTAAAGATCCCGGCGCAGGTTGGTCAGGTCGAACAATGTGACTGAAGCCGTTCCGTCAACTAGACCGGCAGATTCCCCCAGTGCGTACACAAACCCCCGGTCACCGCGGCGACGGAGCACGCTTGCACTTACACGAATCCGTGGTGCCAGCTGGTGCTCGACGCCGGCACTCAAGTTGCGGTATCGCGGTGCCGCGTAACGAGCGCCGGCACGGAATGCTGTGAGCATGGGCGGGCCGGCCGGGACACCGTCCGGACCGTAGTGCGTAGTTTCCGAGTACTGGTCGAGCGCTCTGGCGAACAGCGACAGGTTCGATGCATCATGGACCACGGCATAGCCCGCTGCCACGCGGGTGCGCGTGCTCCCTGGCGGCGAGTGTGCCACAGATACGCGCGGCGAAAACACGAATCGCCGAACCACTTCGTCCCAATCCTGCCGGACACCGTACTCCAGCGTTGTGGTGGAATGCGCCTGCCAAGCATCCACGACATAGGATGACGCCTGGGAATTGCGAATCGAGAGCGACTCCGGGCCCCTGAAGGTCGTCCGACTAAGCAGTCGTCCCGTTCGATCGTAGTTCTCATATCCGGTGCGCTGAACATTCTGGTTGTAATGCACGACGTCGATGTCGATCCCAGACTTCACCTGATGGACACCTGCCAGCTTGAAGGATGGTGCGAACACGTTGAACCTGACCTGGTCCCGGCTGGATTCCTGCTCCGCATTCAGGAAGTAGTTGCCTTGCCGTCCCTCCGGAGTTATCGAATAGAACGCCGATCCCTGAGGCCGTTCGTACGCTCGGCTGCCCGTGTGCGCATATCCGGTGTCGAGCACCATGCCTCGAACAAAGTACATCTGGTGCTTGATACTCGCAAAATACTGCTTGCCACCCCGATCAACAGAGGTCGAGATGGGATCAAGAGCGCTTAGTCCAGTCTTTGGAGCATTCTCGTAGCTCCCGAGCAGATCGAAACTCAGTATCTGAGACGGCGTGAGATTAACCTGGCCATGCAGAACACTTGCGCCGCGCCATCGTGTCGTGCGGTCCTGCCCACGTGGCAGATCGGGCACGACCGCGACGCTGTACTCCGTGTCGACACTCTCCGAAACCCAGGCACGGCCGCGCTGGATGGGACCGGACACATTGAGCCGCGGCGACCAGGTTCCAATATGCAAACCCTTCTGAGTTTCCACCCCGGGCAAGAAGTTCGTGGCGGAGTACCGTAACTGGTCATCCCCGTTAGTCGTTTGAATGGCAAGTGAGCCGGCGGACCCCTTGCCAAATTCAGGGGAGTAGCGGCCGGACGCGTATTCAACCGATCGTACAGCTTCGACAGGCAGGCGCGTTGCGAATCGGCCCGTGACCGGATCGCCGATATTGAATCCGTTCAGCGAGTAGTAGACTTGATCCTCCCTGCCGCCGTCAAAAGTCAAAGCGCCACTTGGATGCCTCAGGACGCCGGGTATGATTTTCAGGGAATTACGAAAGTCTCTTGTGGCCGGGTACGGCACGTCAAGAATTTGGCGTCCGCTGAGGCGACGTTCCGAAGTAGTGTCCTGAAGGTCAATGGCTGTAACTGTCGCAGAGATGTTGATTGACTCCGACGTCTGCTGCAGACGCGGAAGTACGATCACGAAGTTTTCGGCGGCTGGGCCGAGATCAACGTGCCGCTCGCGGACGGCAAAGTAGCCCTCTCGCTCCGCTGTGAGGACATATGCACCGGGCCGGGCAGTGATTGTGAAGTTACCCGCGTTGTCCGAGATCGCTGTCAGCTGTTGCGAGGCAACGTCCGTACCTTGCTCGGGGCGCAGCAGAATACGGACCTTCGTGACTGCAGTGTTGTTCTCGTCCACGACGCGTCCGGGCAAGTGGAAGTCCTGTGCGCTGACGGAAGGCGTACCGGCTATATACACCGCAAATAAAGCACTGAATGCGCGTAGGAGATGTCCGCGTCTCACTCGTGTCGTGAGCCGCGCGGAAGTTCGATTCACACGCACAGCATATACCTGCAGGCGTAGGTCGGAGGCTCGTCTCCCTCCAGCCTCTGCCCGATATTCTCGAACTGGGAGGTACTCGACCAGGAGTGAACATCTTCCGGGCGTGATGCACTTCCGCGGGGACGTATTTCACATCGCCGTTCCTTGGTCGAGACAGGCGCGTCTATCCGAGCGCTTCGCCGTGCGATTCTCAATCCAGAGGAAGTTTATGGCCTTTAGACCCAGTGACAATGAAGAGGAGCACTTCGCCCGCCTGGAAGTAGAGCGTAGGCGAAATGCGGCAGAGGAGCGCCAAGCGCAAATGCGCGAGGAAGAACGACAGCAGCAGCGTGCTCTGCACTTTATGAAGTGCCCGAAATGCGGAATGCAGCTTGAAGAGATAACCTTTGGCGATGTTCGCATCGACAAGTGCTTCAATTGCGAAGGCATGTGGCTCGACAAAGGCGAACTCGAGACTCTCCGGACGAGAGAGCCAGGGTTTGTAGGAAGACTGCTGAACGTGTTTCGATCGTAACCGAACCAACTCCCACACGTCGGAGGTGTTCGCGCTAGTACCACTGTGTATCAACGTTTGGGACCGCAGAAAGGACAGCAGGAAAGCTGTCGGAGAAGAAGGCGGCTGAGTTGCATGCGAAGGGTGGCGATAGAGGCGGGATTCTGCCGCTCGGGGCGGACGCGATCCGCGCGCGGGGAAGCCGGGCGGGAGTTCGGGGGCTGTTAGTTTGAGATTACCGGGGTGTGCTGAGGGGGAAAATCGGCTTCTCTCGGCTACGAGGAAGCCAGAGTTGGCGACGACGACAGCGCGCCCAACTCCTTCCTCCACTGCCTGCCGGATCTGCCCAGAGCGATCTTTGGTGTGGTCTCAAACTGAATCTCTTCCGGAATGCCGGCCGCCTTCCGTTGGTCGGGTCGTTGGCCGTAGGGTGAAAATAATCAGAACTGGTTCGAAACCAGAGGCCTGAGAAGATGCAGGCTGGATGAACACAGGTATCAGCTGGCCGGATTGACGGCATATGTGACGGGGCTGGTGAATTAGGAACTGCTGCTGCAGGTCGAATATCTCGCCGCCGAGAACCGAATCCTGCGGGCGCACGTCCCAGCCCGGCGGCAGCTCTCCGATGCCGAACGCGCCCTCTGGGCGAGATCGGGAACGACTCGGGCGAAAGGGTTTGGCGAAGTCGCGCAAGTGGCCACGCCGGACACGATTGTCCGCTGGTCGCGGAAGCTGCGGCTCAGAGATTCGACGGTTCAAAGCACCGGTCTTATCCGGGGCGGCCGAAGATTAACCCGGAGATAGAACATCTGATCGTGCAGTTGGCGCGTGAGAACTCCGGCTG
>DASQEG010000781.1:0-2639 GCA_035633775.1 Bryobacteraceae bacterium | reverse complement strand
GACCAGGGGAACTGCATCAACAGGCATCCCATACGCCCGGCGCGCAGAAGCGGCCATAAGCCGTCCTTGAAACGTGTGATCTCATCCCGGTCAAGAATTCTGTCGTGAGTAAAGCGGCGGTGCAACTTGGCCGTGAACTGGAACTGGGCCTGCTCCGAGATCTTACGCAGCCACAGCCTCGTGACTTCGGGCTTCAGAGCCTCCTCAAAGGTGTCTGGAATCTCGATCGCATCCAGATGACTGGCCAGGTACGTCAGGGGATGTTGATGTCGGCCAAGGAGCCGTGAACCCGTCAGCCAACCCCAACCTGAGACGCCAACGAACGTGTTTCCTGCAGTGACAACAGCCATCGCAAGTTCGCCCTTTCTTCGCCAAGAATAGAATAGGGCAAATCGGATGCCGGGTCAAGCAAAAACTTCGCTCTTTATTCGCTCCAGAGGTATGTCTTCATCTCTAAGTAAACGCAGGAGTGACTGGACCCTGCAGTGACGCTCCACAGGATGCCGAAGCGGCTTCTCAGGATGGACGCAGTACCTGTTGCGTCGCCCCACTTTCTCACTCGTCAGATAGCCGGCCTCGATCAGTTCTCCCACGATTCGCTGCGCGGCGCGCTCTGTGATTCCGACCTTGACTGCAACGTCACGGAGCCTGATCTCGGGGTCCCCCGCGATACAAAGCAGCACGTGACTGTGGTTTGTGAGGAACGTCCAGCTTTCCATCGCAGTTCAGTGTAACAGGATTCGCGTACTGTAAAGCAAGATTTATAAAATCTGATATGGAAAACACGACATCAATAGCGTATATTGAAAGCCATGGCGATTTCCGCAGTAGGACGCACACCCCTGGCGCGCACGGCCGCACTAATTGCCGCCGAGAAACGTGACATAGGTGTCGCTGTCATCTATTCCGTGGGAGCGGGGTTGCTCTTTCTTGCGCTGCCGATCGCCACGCAGTCCCTTGTCAATACCGTCGCCTTCGGGACGGTCCTTCAACCACTGGCGGTTCTCTCAGTGCTCGTCTTCGCCGCACTTTCCGCGGCGGCGCTCATGCAGGCTCTTAGACTCTGGGTCATTGAGATGATTCAGCGGCGAATCTTCGCACGCCTTGCCGAGCACATTGCCGGACGTCTGTTGCGTGTGAAGGCGGAAGCTTTTGATTCGCAGCATGGACCGGAACTCGTCAACCGCTTCCTTGAAGTAGTGACCGTGCAGAAAAGCACGGCTCTCCTGCTGGCCGATGGCCTGTCACTGGCGATGCAGGTAATTATCGGTATGCTCCTGCTCGCGGCTTATCACCCACTGCTGCTTGCGTTTGATCTTGGGCTGATGGTTCTGACTGCGGCGCTGCTGTTCGGGCTTGGCCGTGGAGCGACTCGCACCAGCATCGGAGAGTCGCACGCCAAGTACGAGGTGCTTGCATGGATGGAGGAGATCGCGACGCATCGGTCCGCCTTCCGGTCCCAGACGGCCAGCCAGTTCGCTGCGACCCGAATGCGCGGGTTGGTAAATCACTATCTGGAGGAGCGCTCGCGGCACTTTCGCATCCTGTTTCGACAGAACGCGGGTGCTCTGGCGCTGCAGGCTCTCGCGACCTCAGCGTTGCTCGGCATCGGCGGGTGGCTCGTGATCGAAGGTCAGCTGACCCTTGGACAGCTGATCGCGGCCGAACTCGTCGTCAGTCTGATCGTCAGCGGAATCGCGAAGTTCGGTAAGTCACTGGAGAGCTGGTATGACCTTCAGGCTGCGGTCGACAAGCTTGGTTACCTCACTGATCTTCCGGTGGAGAGGCTGACGGGAGAGCCCACTGCCCACGTGAGAGGACCGGCGGCACTGCGGTTGAAGAACGTCAGCTTTGAGTACCCCGACGGCCAGAACACGGTGATGGTGCCCTCGGTCGATATAGCTGCCGGATCGACATTCGCCTTCTACGGGCCCGGCGGCTCTGGAAAGAGCACCATCATGGACCTCCTCTATGCTCTGCGAGCGCCCTCCCGAGGCACGATCGAGGTCGACGGTGTCGATTACCGAGAGGTGAAGCTTGACCAGCTGCGAGACGGGATGGCAATGGTTCGCGACCAGGACATCTTCGCCGGCTCGATTCTGGAGAACGTCCGCCTTGGAACCGGGGCAGACCTGTCGGCCGTGCGCAGCGCACTCGACAACGTAGGGCTCCTCGAAGTCGTTTCGCGCATGCCGAACGGAGTGCACACGGAACTCGCAACGGGAGGCTCACCTTTGTCGCCAAGTCAGGCACGGCGGCTTACGATTGCCCGTGCGCTGCTGACCCAGCCACGCCTTCTTTTGCTCGATGAGGTACTGGATCGCATTGACGACCTGCAACTGAAGGGGCCGCTGGTTCGAAGCTGCTTCGGTCAGGATGCGCCATGGACGTTGATCGTCGCGACACGCCGGGAAGACATCAGGTCGCTATGTCAGGACTGGGCCCCTGTCGCCGTACAGCATCACGAAATGGCCTCCGCCGGTGAAGGGAACCGCGCATGAGCGCCGCTGAACTGACTGGTACGGCTGACTTCCCGCTGGCTGCGACACCTTACTCGGTTCGCACCGCAGCCTGGGTACTCGCGCTGCTGCTCTTCCTGTCGATGGTGGTTCTCGTCGTTGCTCCCTGGCAGCAGAGCG
>DASQEG010000780.1:0-1950 GCA_035633775.1 Bryobacteraceae bacterium | reverse complement strand
GGGTCGCGCAAGTCGCCCTGCATCACTTCGGCGCCGTGCAGTTCACGCACCTTTGCCGGATCTCGCGCCAGCAAGCGTACGCGGTCTCCACGATCCAGCAGCTTTCTTGCAACGTGCCAGCCCACGAACCCCGTGGCGCCGGTCACCAGCGCCGGCTTCACCCCTACCGCAGTGCCGACCCGATCATCTTGAAGGCATCGGAAAACTTCGTATTGATGCCGAGTGCCGCTGATGGCTCAAACCCGCAGTGCATCATGCAATGCTCGCACCGCTCGTCTGCGCCGGGACCATACTGGTTCCAGTCGGTCCTGGTCATCAACTCTTCGAAGCTCGAGTAGTGCGCGTCGGTGATCAGATAGCAGGGGCCCTTCCAGCCCATCACGTTATAGGTCGGTGTGCCCCATGCGGTGCAAGGCAGATCCCGTTTGCCGCTCAGGAAGTCGAGATATGCAGGCGTGTGATTCAGATTGAAGCGACCACTGAACTTTGAAATTTCCTCGAACTTGGCGTGGATGTCCTCGCGCGTCATGAAGATTTCACGGTCGTTCACGGCAGAGTAACCGTAGGCGGGCGCCAGTTGATGGGTGTCCACCTTGAGCTCTTCCAGCAACTCGAACATCTTCCAGATCTCGTTCATGTCGGTCTCGTGATACACGGTCGTGTTGGTGCAGACGAGAAATCCCGCTTGCTTTGCGGCGCGGATTCCATCGACAGCTGCATCAAAGACGCCTTCACGTTCCACGGCGAGATCGTGCGACTTCTGCAACCCGTCCAGGTGCACATTGAAGTACAGGTTCTCGTGCGGCTGAAACTCCTTCAGCTTCTTCCGGATGAACATGCCATTGGTGCACAGCATTACCTGGCGCCCTCGGGCCAGGAGCTTCGCCGTCAGTTCGCCGATGTCGGGCAGCAGCATGGGCTCACCGCCGCAGATCGACACCATGGGCGCGCCGCACTCATCTGAGGCTGCCAGACACTGGTCGATGGTGAGTCGCTTCGTGATCGTCGACTCGTACTCGCGAATGCGACCGCAGCCCGTACAGGTAAGGTTGCAGGCATGCAGCGGCTCCAGCATCAGCACCAGCGGAAACCGCTTGTTGATCATCGGGTGCGGCTTGCGATCCGCCGAGGAGAAGGTCCGATGCAGGATACGGAAGGGGTTGGAACCTTCCTCCTGCACACGCACGGTGACCTGCCATTCGGGCCGCGGGCTCAGCTTGTTTTTGGCGATATACGTGGCCATTTTCGCGGCCATGGACAGGGAGATCTTCATGAATCAGGCTACCTCTTGCTTAACTTCCAGGAAGCTGGACAACGCCTGCAGCGGATAACGCACCGCAAGCAGGCTGTGATTGCAGTACAACGACTCTGGATTCAAGGTTGCTGTTGGAGCTTCCTCGTGCCAGCTTCCGTCGGGCCGCTGCGTTCGGATCAGGTATTCCATGCCGTTCTCGAGACTGAGGCTGGTGCGGTCGCCACCATTGAGCAGCCCAAGGACGGCCCATGCGGTCTGGGATGGCGTACTGGGCGCCTCCACGAGCATTCGCGCGCTGTAACTGGCACAGCTCTCGCCCCAGCCGCCATCGGCGTTCTGAACGGACCTCAGCCACTCACCGCCACGGAGCACCGGAGCTTCGCGGTCACTGACGCCGAGCTCGCGAAGCCGGCGGAGAGCCTCGGATGTGCCCCAGACATAGTTCACACCCCACCGACCGGGCCAGCTGCCGTCCTGCTCCTGACGGCTGAGCAGAGCCTGTTCATCGAGGCCCGCGTACTCGGCGGAAGCAGCCGAGTCCCACGCCTCCGCACTCATGGCGGCCGGCTCGGCGGATGCAGTTAACCATTCGGGGATCTGTGGTTCAGCGGACCCAAACAGGCGCTGCTTCCAAGACAACTGTATCGGAGACGCAGGCATTCTAAAGCCGGCGGCATCGCTCAGCGGCTTTGTCC
>DASQEG010000779.1:0-2957 GCA_035633775.1 Bryobacteraceae bacterium | reverse complement strand
GGATACGCGCGGAGACTTCGACCTGCTCCACCTTGCCGAGTAGCGGTGTCTTTCTGGCATAGGTAGCGGCTAGTCAGCGCGCCGGAAGCGTCCGTCGGACAGCAACTCGTAACTCTGACCGCGCCACCGTACGGTGTTTCCGAAGAAGCCCGCGATCCAGAATGCGAAGCTGAGGAGATCCTGGATGACGATCAGCCACGGTCGACGCAGGGTCTTCCAGTCCTGCACAACGAATCCGGCCGTCGCGACGGCTGCGGCGCCTCTCAAGGCAAGAACAACTGCATAGACCAGCCACCATTCGGGAACAGCAGCCCAGGCGAGCAGGACAAGCGGCAGCGGATTCGTAAACAGCTGACCTACGTAGCCCGACGGCCGCGAACGGCGAGTGCTGCGAAACCAGCGCAGCCGGTGTCCGGCGTTGGCACGCCACGGCTGTGAACCAATGCGGTGCTCGACAACAGCGTCGGAAAGGATCACTCTCCAGCCGCGATTCGCCGCGCGATTGCCGAGCACGAAATCCTCTGCAAGAAACCCGGCCAGTTCGGCCCACCCGCCGACGTCGGCAATGGCCTTCCGCCTCGCCGTGAGCGTAGGTCCCAGCGCAAACTTCACGCCCTCGACCACGCGAGCCACGAGAACGCCGCTAAGGAACTCGGTGTTCATGCCGACAGCTTCCAGGGTAGAAGGCAGGCTGCGTCCGGCAACCGCACGATACAGGCATGAAGAGACACCGAGCTTCGGGTCTTGAAACTCGGAGGCGACTGCTGCAAGGAACCCCGGGGTGACGCGAATATCGCTGTCACTCATGACGAGCACTTCACTTTGCGCACGGCTGGTCATCTGGTGAAGGCTCCACACCTTGGCGTTCTCCCACGGGGGCTCGCCTACAATCAGCAGGCTTGCCGGCACGTGGCTGTACTCGGCTATCAGACTGCGCACAACCGTCGCGGCCGGGTCTGCTTCCGATCGGATGGCAAACAGCAGCTCAAAGGAGGGATAGTCCTGCTCGAAGAAGGAGCGCAGATTCCCTTCAAGCCCTTCGTCGAGGCCCGAGAGCGGCTTTAGAACACTTAGCGGGAGCAATGGCGGATTACCGGCGCGGTGCCGTCTCGGGCGCCGGAAATCCCAAACAGCAAAGAGCACCAGAACGCAGTACACCCCGGACCCGACAGCAAGCGCTGCGAGAAGCCACGCGGCGCCGCCCGCCATCTAGTCGACTGCGGTCTTTTCCGCGACGTGCCGCTGCACTTCGGCGATGAAGTCCGGAATCGGCTTCACACCGACGTCGCCGTGCTTGCGATGTCGGACGGCCACTGAACCGGCCTCCGCCTCGCGGGCTCCCACCACGAGCATGTAAGGGACTTTCTGCAGTTGCGCCTCGCGGATCTTGAGGTTCACCTTTTCGCTGCGATCGTCGAGAGTTGAGCGGATTCCGGCCTCAACAAGCTGGCGATGCACCTGCGCCGCATAGTCGGTCTGCTTGTCTGTGATCGGCATCACGACAGCTTGCACGGGGGCCAGCCAAACGGGGAATGCGCCGGCATAGTGTTCCACCAGAATTCCGAAGAAACGCTCCAGTGAACCGTAGAGTGCGCGATGCACCATCAGGGGCTGATGGGAACGCCCATCCTCGCCGATATACTCGAGGCCGAAGCGCCGGGGCAGGGTGAAATCGAACTGAACCGTCGAGAGCTGCCAGCGCCGGCCAATCGCGTCCACCAGCTTCATGTCAATCTTCGGGCCGTAGAATGCGGCTTCGTCTGCCATCACCTCGGCTGTCAGACCGAGACGATCAACAGCACGACGCAGCGAGCCTTCCCCGATCTCCCACTGCTCCTGTGTGCCGTCGTATTTACCGCTCGCACCTCCGTCCCAGGTGCTGATCTCAGCGTGATACTCGCTAAACCCGTAGGTCTTCAGAGTGTCCATTGCGAACTGCAGGCAGCTGACGACTTCTTCTTCGATCTGCTCCGGCGTGCAGAAGATATGGGCGTCGTCCTGTGTGAATCCTCGGACTCGCAGCAGTCCATGCATCGTGCCCGAACGCTCGTAACGGTAAACGGTACCAAGCTCTCCGAGCCTTACAGGCAGTTCCCGATAACTGCGTTTGCGGTCCCGATAGATCAGGATATGAAACGGGCAGTTCATCGGCTTCAGCTGGTACTCGGCGTCATCCAGCTCCATCCGCTTGAACATGTTCTCCGCGTAGAAATTGTAATGCCCTGACGTCTTCCAGAGGTCCGAGCGGGCGATGTGGGGCGTATAGACGAGCGAGTAGCCGCGCGCGATGTACTGATCGCGCATCCAGTCCTCGATGATCTTGCGGATCGTTCCGCCTTTCGGATGGAAGAAGATCAGCCCGGGCCCGGCCAGCTCCTGAATGCTGAACAGGTCGAGCTCCTGACCCAGCTTTCTATGGTCGCGCTTCTTCGCTTCCTCCAGCTTGTGCAGAAATTGTTCGAGCTCTTTGGGCGAGAAGAATGCGGTCCCGTAGATGCGCTGCATCCGGTGGCTCTTCTCGTCGCCCTTCCAGTAGGCGCCAGAGCTTGAAAGCACCTTAAAGGACTTGAGCCTCTTTGTTGAAGGTACGTGCGGACCGCGACAGAAGTCGATGAACTGCGGCCCCAGCGTGTACTCGCTGAACTGCTCGTCTGCCTTCTCATTGATGAGTTCGCATTTCATGAACTCACCCATTTCCTCGTATTTCTTCGTCCCCTCAACCTTGGGCACGACGCGGCGTTCGTACGTCAGATCCTGCTTTTGCAACTCGTGCATCTTCGCTTCGATGCGCTCGAGATCCTCAGGCGTGAACGGTGTCTCACGGTAGAAGTCGTAATAGAAGCCGGTGTCGGTCGGGGGTCCGATTCCGAGCTTCACTTCGGGAAACAGCTGCTGTACGGCGAGCGCGAGCAGGTGCGCGGTGGAGTGCCGGTAGACCTCCAGAGCCTCAGGGTTCC
>DASQEG010000778.1:0-7172 GCA_035633775.1 Bryobacteraceae bacterium | reverse complement strand
GTCTGTTGACATGGCTGTGAAGGCAGGGTTGGCTCTGAACTGCCGGATCCTGCCGGTTTCCCGCTTCGCGCGCAAGAACTACTTTTATCCTGACCTGCCCAAGGGCTATCAAATCTCGCAGTATGATCAACCGGTTGCACTAGACGGGTATGTCGATGTTGACGTTGACGGCTCAACGCGTCGTATCGGGATTACTCGTGTGCACATGGAAGACGATGCCGGCAAGAGCATCCACGACGGATTCCGTGACTCGGATCGATACTCTTACGTCGACCTGAATCGCTCAGGTACGCCGCTGATCGAGATCGTGACCGAACCGGACCTTCGCTCGTCGGAAGAAGCGTTTGCATTCCTGGGTGAACTCAAGCAGATGATGGGGTATCTCCAGGTCTCAAGCTGTGACATGGAGAAGGGCCACCTCCGGTGCGACGCGAATGTTTCAATCCGACCGCGTGGGCAGGCCGAGTTCGGAACGAAGGCCGAAGTCAAGAACCTGAACTCTTTTCGGTTTCTCAGGATGGCGCTCGACTATGAGATCGAGCGCCAGATCGACCTCGTCGAGAGTGGCGGACGTGTTGTCCAGGAGACCCGCCTGTTTAACCCGTCCACGGGAGAAACGGTCAGCATGCGCAGCAAGGAGCATGCTCACGACTACCGATATTTCCCCGAGCCGGACCTGTTACCCCTGCATGTAACGCCGCATGCCCTTGAAGCAATTCAGGCCACAATGCCGGAGCTTCCGCGAGCTCGGCGCACGCGGTTTATCGATCAATTCGGGCTTCGCCCTTATGACGCCGAAGTACTGACACAGAGCCGGTCGGCCGCCGAGTACTTTGAGCGCGTGGCTGCAGCCTCCGGCGATGCGCGGCAGGCGGCCAACTGGGTGATGGGGGACCTCGCGGCGGCGTTGAACGCCGAGGGCCGCGAGATCGGCGACTCTCCTGTGTCGGCGGACGCCCTCGGCGAACTGATCGGTCTCGTCGTGAACGGCACGATCTCCGGCAAGATTGCCAAGGATGTGTTCGCGAAGATGTATGCGACGGGAGACTCGCCGTCGGCGATCGTGGAGCGCGAGGGCCTCCGACAGATCAGCGATTCCGGAGCACTCGCTGCAATTGTCGACCAGGTCATTGCAGCTAATCCGAAACAGGTGGAGCAGTTCCGGTCCGGCAAACCGACGGTCATTGGGTTCCTCGTCGGCCAGGTGATGAAAGCGTCCCGAGGACAGGCCAATCCGCAGGCCGTCAACGATCTCCTTCGCGAACGGCTCGGATAGCTTTTGTAAGATGGGTTCATGGACGGTGCCCGATGGAGGAACCCAATGTGCTGTACTGCACGGAACTACTCGGGCTCAAGGTCTACGACACCCGCAGGCGCGTAGTCGGCCGAGTTAAGGACGCCGCGCTGGTTCCGATCATTCATCCTGCGCGGGTGGACCGTTTTCTGATCGGCGGAGCACCCGCGTGGCTCACCATTCGCTTCGATCAGATCCAGTCCATCTCTCTGGCTGGCATCTACCTGCTCGACGAAAAGCTTACGCCGTACCACTCTGACGAATACATGCTGCGGGTGGTTCGGGACCTTCTGGATCAGCAGATTATAGACGCACAGGGCCGGAAGGTTGTCCGGGTCACCGACCTGACGTTCGAGATCCAGAAGCAGGGCATTGCTTCATGGTTGAACGTGCTCGAGGTCGACATTGGGATCCGCAGTATTGCTCGGCGGCTTCTGCAGGGCGTGGTTCCCCCGCTCTGGATGCGTCGGCTGCAGAAGCCCATTGCGCCGCAGTCGATCCGGTGGGAGTATTGCAGCATCGTCGAAAGCGATCCTCAGCGCAGGCTGCGCCTGAACATCTCGCACGAAGCCCTTGAAAGGCTGCATCCTGCGGATCTGGCGGATATCGTTGAAGAACTCAGCCCGGACGACCGTGGTGCCATCATTGAGACGCTCCACGCCGAGGTGGCCGCCGACGCTCTTTCGGAGATGGACCCTGACATCCAGGCCAGTATCCTCGAGTCGCTGGAGACGGAGAAGGCCGCTGAGATCATTGAGGAGATGGACCCCGATGAGGCGGCTCATGCCCTCGCGGAACTCGAAGAGGAGACCTCAACGGAGATTCTGGAAGAGGTTGACGAGGAGACCCGAACCGAGGTCGGCGAACTCATCGAGTACGGCGAGCATTCCGCCGGGTTCCTGATGACGACCGGGTATGTAGCAGTGCGCCAAACTTCGACGGTGGCAGATGCGATAGCCGCCATCCGCAAGGCTGACGACCTCATTGAAACGCTAAACACGATCGTACTGATTGACGAAGAGGGCCGGCCCACGGGTGCCGTCCCTCTCGCACGCCTGTTCCTTGCGTCAGGGGATCGCCATCTCGCGGACCTGAAGACGGACCGGCTGTTCTCGGTGAACGATAAGGAAAAGGATACCCGGGTGCTGGAGCTCTTCGACAAATACAACATCCTCACCCTGCCGGTGACGGCACCTGACGGAACTCTCGCCGGTGTGATCACCGCGGATGATGTGATCACAGCACTGAGGCAGCGCTGACGTGTTCCGCAGGGTTCGTTATCACATCGCTGTCTTCTTCTCTGTCATTGGCCCCGGCTTCATCACGGCCATGGTGGACAACGATGCAGGTGGGATCTTCACCTACTCGCAGGCAGGCGCCAGGTACGGATACCTGCCGCTCTGGACGTTGCTGCCGATTACTGTGCTTCTGGTTGTCACACAGGAGATGTGCTCCCGGATGGGAGCTGTAACGGGCAAAGGTCTTTCGGACCTGGTACGCGAAGAGTTTGGGTTGCGGACCACGTTCGTCATGATGCTGCTGCTGTTCCTTGCAAATATGGCCAACGTGATGGCCAACTTTGCTGGTGTGGCGAGTTCGCTGGGCCTGTTCGGTGTCAGTAAGTACATAGCCGTTCCTCTAGCGGCTATCGGCGTGTGGTTCCTGATCCTCAAGACGGACTACCAGCGGATCGAGAAGGTATTCCTCTTCGCAACATCGCTTTACATCTGCTACGTGATCTCAGGCATTCTGGTCAAACCTGACTGGCGCGAAGCAGCGATCTACAGCGTTCGTCCGGTGCTCATGCTGGATACCGGATATCTTGCAATGCTGATCGGGATGGTGGGCACATCAGTGGCGCCCTGGATGCAATTCTTTCTTCAGGCTGCGGTGGTCGAGAAAGGTGTCACGGCCAAGGATTACGCCGAGTCGCGGATCGAAGTCGTGGTTGGCTGCATCGTCATGTCGGTGATCGCCTTCTTCATTATTGTGGCGTGCGCGGGAGCGATCTGGTCGAACGGCCCGCGTGACATCCGTGATTCCGCAGACGCAGCGCTTGCGCTAAAGCCTTTCGGCCCGTACGCGTATCTTCTGTTCTGTGCGGGCTTGTTGAACGCGTCCATCTTCGCTGCCTGCATCCTGCCTCTTTCGACTGCGTACACCTTGTGTGAGGGTCTGGGTTTCGAGTCCGGAGTGAACCGGACGTTCAGCGAAGCTCCGGTTTTCTACTGGCTGATCACGGTTCTGATCGGCGTTGGTGCAGGCGTCATCCTGATCCCTGGATTCCCTCTGATCCGCATGATTCTTATGTCCCAGGTGATCAACGGCATGCTGCTCCCCGTCATTCTGATCTTCATGACTCTGCTGGTGAACCGCCGAGCTCTGATGAAAGACTGGGTGAACTCGCCCTTGTACAACGCGGTCGCCTGGACCGCTGTCGCGGTTATGATCGGCCTGACCGTGGCCCTCACCGGCTTCACGCTTCGTGATCTGCTGGTCTAAAGGATCAACTCGCCCGACCGGCGGCAACCGGCGTGGACGGAGTCCGCACCAGCCGCAGGATGCCGTCCGCTATGCGTGACAGAGGCAGTACGGTTTCTACCGCTCCGCAGCGCGCCGCTTCCTTTGGCATCCCGTAGACTACGCAGGAGGACTCATCCTGACCAATTGTCCGGGCTCCCGCCTCACGCATGTGCAGCAGGCCTTCAGCACCGTCGTTGCCCATTCCCGTCAGGATCACGCCGACCGCTGCGGGCCCGCAGAGAGCGGCTACAGAGTTGAAGAGCACGTCGACCGACGGACGTTGATAGCACACGCGCGGTCCTGAATCCAGACGTACCGAGAACTGGCCTGCTATTCTCTGCAGAACCATGTGGCGGTCGCCCGGAGCAATCAGCACTGTCCCCGGCAGGACCTTGTCGCCGTCGGAGGCTTCGCGAACATCCAGCGGCGACAGGGCGTTCAGCCGTTTGGCGAAGGAGTTGGAGAAGCCCGCCGGTATGTGCTGAACAACGAGTACCGGAGGAAAGTCAGACGGCAGCTGCGTAAGCACCTCTTTGACCGCTTCGGTGCCGCCCGTCGAGGCGCCAATGGCAACCAGCGTGGCTGAGCCAGAGCCTCGGACGGCGGTGCTTCTTGTGAGCGTTCGACGCCAGGGAGGGGAAACGGTCGAAGGCGATTGAAGCGGCGCAGGTGTCGCGCCCGGCGGACCAGCGGCGGGAGTAGGGCCGCTCCGCAGCTGAACTTTCGCGTTCGCGGCCGCCCGAACCTGTTGCGGCAGCAGGAGTCGCAGGTCGGAAACAGAGAACGGCCCGCCGGGCTTTGCGACTACTTCCACGGCACCCGCTTCCAGCGCCTGCATGGCCCGGTCGCACCCTGCTTGCGCTACCGAACTGATGATGATGGCTGGAATGGGAGTCGTGGCCATCAGCTCACGAAGGAACGTGATGCCGTCCATGATCGGCATCTCGATGTCGAGGGTGATTACGTCCGGGTGCAAAGCAGCAATGCTTTGCCGGGCAGCAATTGGATCAGGGACCGCAGCTACGACCTCCAGGTCCGGCTCTCCCTTGAGAGTATCGGTGAGGATTCTGCGCACAATCGCGGAGTCATCCACGATGAGAACCCTGATCTTACGGGCAGGTGTACTCAAACTCAGCTCCTACGGTTGCTGCATCCAGACATCAAGCCGGATAAGCCCTGTTCCAATGTCGTAGGCGCGTGACAAAGCGGCTGCCCCGCTCTGCGGTGGAGCTGCAGGTACAATTGGCTGCTCAAGGTGGAACCTGCCATTTTCGGCATGGTGGCTCAGCATCGCACCACACACCATGTTTGTCAGCTCGATCGCCACCGAACGAACGTGCTCCTCCTCAACGGAGTCGCTGTCAAGACCCAGAAAGGCTGAGGTTAGGTCGGAGGCTGTATCCTCGGGAACGGTCAGCCGAACCATGCCCTCGGCATCGCCGTAAAACCGCACCGACGCGCACAGCGCAGCGCCAGCGGGCATTAAATCACTCTTACCCATAAGCCCGGTGAAGCACATGAGTTCGAGCGTCTCGCACACAGCCGTGTCGAGCGCGTCACCCAGATCACTCATCATGTGGATTGCTCCCGTCCGCGGCACCGTGGAAGTCGCCATCGCATCGTCCAGCACAGATTTCAGGGCCTCGGGTGTAAACGGTTTCTTCACGTACCCGCGCGCTCCAAGCTTCAAAGCCCGCCCGACTTGTGTGGCCGTCGAATCCGTAGATACGATGACGACAGGGATCTCTCGAAGCTTGCCGCTCGACGCCAGCTCCTTCAAAAACTGCTCGCCGTCCATAACCGGCATGTTGATATCGGAGAGAATGACGTCCACAGGCTGGGAAGCGAGGCACTCCAGCGCTTCCTTACCGTTTCCAACCTCATAAATCGCTGAGGGTTCCAGCCCTGACATGTTCACGACACGTTTGATGAACGTGCGCATAGCATCCGAGTCATCAACAATCAGCATTCGAAACGACATCACCTGACTCCCTGGTTCCTTGTTGCCGCGAGCTCTTCCACCTGGCTGCCCTGATGGATCCAACACCGGCCACTTCCAACTTCGAGCCGCAGCGTGCGGGAGGAGTTACCGCCAACCGACTCGGCCTGCACGAACACCCCAGCTTTCCAGAGCGCTTTTCGGAGACTGAGATGGTTGCGCTTTCCAATGTTGAAGAAATCTCCTTCCCCGCTCAGAACCGCCGCACCTCCAGCGGCTCGCACGATGAGCCTGTTCTTCTTCGCACCAAGAGCGACGCAGGCATTAACTAACGCGGCAACTCCGGTGTCGGCGTACATGTAAGGGTTCGATTTTCCCCGCTGAGACTCCATAGAGGAATCTGGGAGCATGTAGTGAAGCAGCCCGCCAACCTTGCTCACGGGATCCCATGCCGCAACTCCGATACAGGAGCCGAGCGCGTAGGTCACCAGAACTGCCTCAGGGTCGGCGCTTACAGCGCAATCAGCTATGCCGACCACAACTCTGGCGCTCATCGTTCAGACGGCCTTTCGGTAGACTGCAGGTTTGATGTACCGCAGCCCGTGCTCCAGTCCCGACAAACTCTCTGCATGCCCAACGAAAAGATATCCACCGGGCTCGAGGCGCTCTCCGAGGCGCCGTACCAGCTGGGACTGCGTCGCTTTGTTGAAGTAGATCATGACGTTGCGGCAAAAGATCACCGGGAAACGGTAGCTTTCCGGGAAGGGTTCCATCAGGTTCAGGCGGTGAAAGTCCGCCATGTTGCGGATCTCGTCTCTCACCTCATATCGATCGGGTGGAACCTTCCGAAGGAAGCGCGTTATCCACGCCTGGGGCAACTGTGCAACGCGGTCTGTGGGATACGTCGCGGTGCGAGCTACGCCCAGTACGCGGGTTGAGATGTCGGTGCCGGTGACTTTCAGTTGCGGCAGCCGGTTCCCGGACTGTGCGTCGAGGTAGCTGAACAGAAGCGAGTAGACTTCCTCGCCTGTCGAGCATGCGGCCGACCAGACGCGAACCTGGCCGCGGCTCCGGTACTCGGGAAGTACGGTACCGATGAGGTACTGGAAGTGATCTGCTTCGCGGAGAAACGCCGTGTGGTTAGTCGGTAGTGAGTTGATCAGCGCAATAATCGACGCGCCCGTCTTGTCCTTTTCGACATGACGGAAGTAGTCCTCGAAGGACTTGAACCCGCCGGCGAGCAGGTGCTTGCCGAGCCGTGCGGAAACCAGACGCTCCTTGCCCTGATGCAGATCAAGTCCGAAGGTCGAAAGAGCGAAATCCCGGATCAGAGCGAACTCTTTAGGGCGGATTGCGGGTACGCCCAACTCCAGTCGATCAGACACCCTTTCGTCCCCCGAATACACCGGTCAGGTC
>DASQEG010000777.1:0-3075 GCA_035633775.1 Bryobacteraceae bacterium | reverse complement strand
ACCAGCTCGCGAGGCTGGTTCAGATGGTTGCGTACCTCCATTTCCGGGTCGATGCCGAGAGCGTAGTAGATCGTGGCGAGCAGATCATTTGGATGTACCGGTTTGTCCTTCGGAGAAGAAGCAGTGCCGTCGGACTCTCCGTATTGCATGCCGGCGCCGATCCCGCAGCCGGCGACCACCGCGCTATAGCAGTACGGCCAGTGATCGCGGCCGTCCGGAGAGTTTGCATTCCCCGACGTGCTGATACCCATGCGCGGGGACCGGCCGAACTCGCCAATAGCAACGACGAGTGTCTCTTTCAGAAGCCCGCGGGTGCTCATGTCCTCCAGCAATGCAGACAGGCCACGATCGAGCTTGGGACAGTGCAGGTTTTTCAGCGGACCGAAGTTCGCTGCGTGGGTGTCCCACGAATCCAGTTCGGCATTGCCGTTCGCCACGGCAGGCCAGTTCACCTGCACGAATCGTGTCCCAGCCTCGATTAGCCGCCGCCCGAGCAGCAGGCTCTGACCAAATGTGTGAATGCCGTATCGCTCGCGCATCCTGGAAGGTTCCTTGCCGAGATCGAAGGCGTCACGAGCTTTGCCAGAGAGCACGAGGTCGATCGCCTTACCGTAATACTCATCGATTGCCTGATCGTTGAGCGCCTTTTCGAGCTCAGGCATTGAGCCGTTGATCCCTCGAAGCAGCTCGAACCGGCTCTTCAGCCGCTCCGGCGGAACTTCCTTACGTAACGTCAGGTCGTCAAGCTGAATGGGCCTGGCAGGGTCCTGATACAGGCGATACGGATCGTAGGCTTTGCCGAGAAAACCTGCTGCGCCGCCTTTCCCGATGATGCCGGACTCCTGCAACGGACGCGGGAGTTCGACGAACGGCAGCACCGGCTCTTTTGGCGGCTTCATCTTCGAGACGTGGCTGCCCGCGGTTGGAAAGTCTGCCGGGGTCGGCGGCTCAAGCTGGCCCGATGGCGACACACGATCGGGGGGATAGCCGGTCAACATCTGGTAGATCGCGGCAGTGTGATTGAACAGGCCGTTGGGCGTATAGCTCATGGACCGGATCAGCGTGCACTTGTCCAGCTGGTCCGCCATCATCGGCATCGTTTCGCTGATCTGCGTGCCGGGGATTTTGGTTTTGATCGGCTTGAAGTCACCGCGGATGTTCGCAGGTGCGTCCGGTTTCGGATCCCAGATGTCAATGTGACTGGGGCCGCCCTGAAGGAAGATGAACATCACCGACTTTGCCGCGCCGAAGCCGCGGCCGCCGGCGTACTTCTCGCTCGCACTCGCTGTTTTCTGCCAGGCCAGGAACTGAGCGAGATTCAGACCTGCAATGCCAAGCGAGCCGGCCCGGAGCAGTTCGCGGCGAGTCGGTCCTTCGCAGTTGTGAGATGCGCGGCCGGGAATGACAAGCATGGTGGTTTGGTCTCCTCAGTGGTTGTACAGAAATGCTTTGCTGTTTACCAGAGCCCACAGCAGGTCCTGTGCTCGCTCTGCTCTGCCGCCGGTGTCCAGGTACTTTGTTGCGTTGGCGAGCTCCGCCGCGGTAGGCGTGCGACCCAGTGACGCGAGATAGAGCTCCTCCACGAGTTCCCGATCTCCACGTGCGCTCAGTACGGCTTTGGTAACTCGGCCTGTGCCGTCGGCAACGGCATCAGAGATTACCTTTCCATTGACCAGATTCAGGGCCTGTGGCAGGCTCAACTCGGCACGGCGCTCGCACTCACATGCAGATTCGCGCGCGGGCCTGCCGAAGAGGTCAAGAAAGCCCTCCTTCCCAATGTGTGGATCAACGTATTGGACAGCACGGGTATCGGGCGGCACCTCGGGCAGGCGGGGCCGGACACCCGTAGCAACGGTCAAAGCATCCATCAGCTGCTCGGCTGTAAGACGGCGAGGTGCCTGGTGGGAAAAGTTCTCGCGATCGGCGGCATTCCACTCGTTCGTCTCGATTCCTGCCTGCCACGTGCGCGAGTTCGCGATCGTGCGCATCAGGTGCCGAAGATCGAAGTTGTGAGCGACGAAGTCGCGCGTAAGCGCGTCGAGCAAAGCTGGGTTGCTTGGCGGATTCGACGCGCGGATATCGTCCACCGGATCGATGATTCCCCGTCCGAAGAAGTAGCTCCAGACCCGGTTTACTGTCGAGCGCGCGAAAAACGCGTTCTCTTTCGAGGTCAACCAGTCTGCGAGTGCCTGGCGGCGGGTGGCGTCTGAGGGAATCGAGGACGGCCCCCCACTGGCCAGAGTGGCGTTGACGAGGAACTTCGGCTTCACTACGCGGCCGTCCTTGGGATGTTTCAGTTCGTAGTCGGCGCGCTGATCGTAGACGATCTCCTCGCCCACCTCGTATCCAGGGCGAATGCCTACTGCCGAGAAGAAGGCCGCCATTTCGTAGTACTGATTCTGAGTCCAGCGCTCGAACGGATGATCGTGGCACTGGGCGCACACCATGCGAACCCCAAGAAAGACCTGTGTCGCCTTTTCCATCGTGGGCTTCGACTCGCGTGTTACGCGGAAGAAGTTCGCGGCCGGGTTCTCGTATGAACTACCCCGACTTAACAGCAGATCACGAACGAACTTGTCATAGGGCTGATTGGTGGCGATACGCTCACGAATCCAGTCCTGAAACGCGTAGACGCCTTTCTCGCCGAGGTACTTGCGGCTGTTCTGAAGCAAGTCGGCGAACTTAACGGTCCAGTAATCGACGAATGCCGGGCTTGCGATGAGTTTGTCGATGAGCTTACTGCGCTTCAAGCGGGCCGGTGCAGGATCTGCAAGGAAGGCACGCACCTGTTCAGGAGTGGGAGTTTGGCCCGTCAGGTCCAGCGAAGCGCGGCGGAGGAACTCGGCATCTCCCGCAGGTGCGGTCGGCTGGATTTTCAGACGCTGCAGCTTTTCATCAATGAGCTTGTCGATGTAGTTGTATTGCGCCAGCTGCTTCCAGACAAACCCGGGTTTGGGATTTAGCACCGTGACGGGAACCGGGGTGAACTTGCCCTGGTAACGCACCAGCAGTGCCGCTTCACCAACTCGTGCACCTTTGACAGAACTCCCGACGACGGCAGCAACGTCGGGCACG
>DASQEG010000776.1:0-8476 GCA_035633775.1 Bryobacteraceae bacterium | reverse complement strand
TCCCCTGACAGACAAGGGTCTCGAACAATTTCTCAGCGACTACAACAAAGCTTTCCAGCAGCAGCGCGCATAATGCGGATCTCCGCCGAGACGATAGCCCTTGCAGCCGCAGCAGTTGCTGCGGTCATCGCCGGCGGGATCTTTCTGTATCGGGTTCTTCACCGCGAGCGCGATCATGAACGCGAGCGGCGTCGTCAAATCGAGTGTCGCGGTCGGATTACGGAGGGGGGTTATCACCGGATATGAAAGCGGTTTAATCTTTTACTCCTGGAACTGGGGCGGGGTTGTGTACAGTTCGTCCCAGGATGTGCACAGCTTTGAAGGTGATGACGGGTTACGCTTTCGGCACGTCGGGGGCGCTGTGAGCGTACGTTTCCTCCCCGACAACCCTCAAAACTCAATCGTAATTGCTGAAAGCTGGAGCGGTATTCGTGATGGTGCGCACTAACTACAGGAAATTCTGTACGTCTGTAGTACGAACGGCGGTGGAGTCACCCGCATTCGTGGCAGGAGGCATTACCATCAAAATACCTTTGACCACTTACTAAATTGGGGCTTCTCTGCAAGGGTTTTTAGGCTTAATCTGGATCTTGGGGCCGAGACCAGCGCTTGAAGCGGTGCAGCAGACGCGCTTCAGATCACGCGATCTTCGGCCTCACCACTTCCCGCCGCTCGCATGAGCCGGTCTCGGACCGCAGCCCACTCCGGGGTTTGTGGCACCGGCTCTACCTGAATGAAATCCCATTCACCGCTGTCGAGTTCATGAAGCGCTCTGTACAGAGCTGCAGCATAGCCCGCAGCATCGGCAGGTAACTGCACTCCGTTCTCAGTCTTACCCGGACGATCCCACCAGATACGCACGCCACGTCCTGCAGGTGCAGCGTCGGAGATCAACAAAGGTGTTCTCGGCTGGTAATGGCGCTTGTGCAAGCCGGGTGAAGCATGGGCTGGGACGTCAGCAGTGCTGGCTGTCTCCAGTGGGCCGATTAGCGACTCGATCTCCGCCGCACTAATCGCTCCCGGTCGCAGCAGCGTCGGCGGACCAGTCAGGCTAACAACCGTTGACTCTATGCCGACCTCAGACGAGCCGCCCTGCAGTACGTAATCCACCCGGTCGCCCAGCCCCAATTGCACATGCTCGGCCGCAGTAGGAGAAACCCTGCTGAAAGGATTAGCGCTTGGTGCAGCGATCGGAACTTCGGCTGCTTCGATGAGGGCCAGTGCCACAGGGTGCCGCGGGATTCGTACTCCGACAGACGGCAGCCCGGCCGTGACCTCAGATGGCACCGCTGTAGTTTTTGGCAGGATAAGGGTGAGCGGTCCGGGCCAGAAGTTCGAAGCAAGCGTCAGGGCCGAAACGGGCCACTCCGCAGCGACAGTCCGTGCCATTTGCATCGTCGAGACGTGCACAATCAGCGGGCTGGAGGCCGGACGCCCCTTCGCTTGAAAGATCCGACGGACCGCGACCGGGTCGAGAGCGTTAGCGCCGAGGCCGTACACAGTCTCGGTGGGAAACGCCACGAGACGTCCCTTGCGGATCAGGTCAGCCGCGTGGCGGATCTCACCGGCACTCGCCATCGTTAGTCTGGAATGTCCTCTTTTCCTGAGTCTCCGGCGGTCCGTCCCGTTCGCTTCCAGACAAGATAAGCGTGTATGAAACCTTCCAGGTCGCCATCGAGCACACGGTCCACATCGCCAACGGAGAACTTGGTGCGATGGTCCTTGATGAGACGGTACGGGGCCAGAACGTAGCTCCGAATCTGCGAACCGAAGTTGACGTCCAGCTTGGAATCCTCCAGCTGCCGTTCATGCTCCCGCTTCTTCTCCATCTCATGCTCATACAGACGGGCGCGCAGCTGCTTCATCGCAGAAGCCCGGTTTTTGTGCTGCGAGCGCTCGTTTTGGCACTGGACGACGATACCCGTGGGCAGGTGCGTAAACCGTACAGCGGATTCCGTCCGATTCACGTGCTGACCGCCGGCACCACTGGCGCGGAAAACGTCAACCCTCAGATCTTCTGGCTTAACCTCGATCTTGATCTCATCGTCAACCTGCGGGTAAACGAAAACCGAAGCGAACGATGTATGACGTCGTGCCGCTGAATCGAAAGGGGAGATGCGCACCAGCCGGTGTACGCCCACCTCGGATTGCAGCAGTCCGAACGCGTTCAGACCGTTCACCTCGAACGTGGCCGATTTGATGCCGGCGCCTTCGCCTTCAAGCTGATCGGTGATCACCGTCTCAAAGCCGTTCCGTTCGGACCAGCGCAGATACAAGCGGAACAGCATCTCCGCCCAGTCCTGACTCTCCGTACCGCCGGCGCCGGGATGGATGGTCACGAGCGCACTTCGATGATCGTTCTCGCCCGACAGCAGCATTCCCGTTTGGAGCTTCTCCAGCTGCTCACGGAATCTGCCGATCTCGGTTTCGATGTCGTTCGAGACATTCTCGCCCTCGCGCATCAGCTCGAACAGAGTGTCGAGATCGTCGGTGGCGCTGCTTACGCGGCGGTCGTTTTCGACGAACTCTTCCAGGCGTTTGCGATCCTGCATGATCTTCTGGCTCCGCTCGGGCGAGTTCCAGAAATCAGGAGCGCTGATCTCTTCTTCGGTTTTGGCCAGCTCAGCTATCTTTGCGGGGGCGTCAAAGATAGCTCCGCACAGCTTCGGACTGCTGGCGGAGCGTAACGTACTCTCTTTCCAACTCTTCAGGAGTCATTCAACTCTATTTTACAGTTGGGTCCTCATGACGCACCTTCCACAAGATCTGGCGAAGCATCCCCAGCCACAAAACGACGTCACGTTCCGTTAGGGAGAGCCGGTGGAGCATCTGACGTACTTTGCGCTCACCGGACTCCACGGTGTTGCCCTTCAGATAGCCCGCCTCGACCAGCGTTTCCACCAGACGGGCGTAGAGCCTCTCGATGTCGCCGGCGCTTGCCGGTCGCGCCTCCTCCGGTACTCGCTCGGCCTCACGTTCGCTGCGGATCAGCTCGTACAGGCAGACCGCAACCGCCTGGCCAAGGTTCATCGATCCGTGCTCCTCACGAGTCGGGATGCGCAGCAGCCAGTGGCAATGCGTCATGTCGTCATTGCTCAGGCCGAACTTTTCCGAGCCAAACAGAAGCGCGACCGGGCCAGGAGCGTCCCGCAGCAGCCTTCCTGCTGTTTCCAGGCGCCGCAACGGAAGAGTTAGCGTGCGTGGCCCGACAGAGCTGGTTCCGACGACCAGCGGGCAGTCTGCAACTGCGTCCGCCACTGTCGAGTACTGCTTGCTTGCAGCCAATACCTCAGCGGCCTTCACCGCCGAACGTGCCTCGTCATACGCCACCTGATAGGGATTCACCACGCGAAGATGGAAAAAGCCGAAATTGCTCATGGCGCGCGCGGCCGCGCCGATATTAAGAGGGTTGCGAGGCGTCACCAGGACGACGCGGAACTGATCCATGGTTCACGACGACAATAGCACCGCGATTCTCAGGCTCCGCCAGGCCTGTATGCCAACTGTGCGCTACTGGATGGAGACCGAGGTCCACGTTTACGCGTTCTCCATCGCCGCGAACGTGCTGCTGTCGTTTTATCCGTTTCTTATCGTCATGGTCTCGTTGTGCCGCTACGTGCTGCACTGGCGCGGAGCCGAAGATGCGATCCTGCTGGCTTTACATGACTACTTCCCCGGTGCAGTCGGTGAGTTCGTCGGCCGAAACCTGCTGGTTACGGTGGCCGATCGCGGGCCTCTGCAGGTCGTCTCGATTGCACTGCTGTTCTTCACGGCGAATGGAGTCTTCGAGCCGCTGGAAGTTGCGCTCAACCGTGCGTGGGGCATCACGAAGAATCGGAGCTTCTTTCGAAACCAGGTCGTGAGTCTCGGGCTCATCTTCGTCGTCGGCGCGCTTGTGCTGCTTTCCGCCATTCTGACCAGTGCGAACCAGGAACTGGCACTTCGGCTCACCGGTGGGTTTGAGGTCGCCGCGAATTTCGTCAGGCTCGTGGTGTTCAAGGTTTTCGCGTTCCTCGTTTCCATCCTCATCCTGTTTCTCGTTTACTGGCTGCTGCCGAACCGCCGCATGCCGGCCAGACGAGTTCTTCCTGTTGCGGTGGGAGTGGGATTTGCGCTCGAGCTTCTGAAGTACATCAACCTGCTGACGCTCCCCTGGTTCTACGAGAAGCTGAGCCACGAGTACGGAGTGTTCCGAAACTCGGTCGCAATTGTGTTGTGGAGCTTTCTGGCTGCGATGGTCGTGCTGGCCGGCGCCGAGTGGAGCGCCCGTCGAAACGTTCAGGCCCGCAGCTGACGAAGTGCGAGGTCGAGCGCCTCCACGAAGAAGTAGTCGCCCCAGATTACGCTTTCATTCACGCCAAGATCGCGATGCATGTGGTACACGCCTCCGCTGAGGATGCCTTCTTCGCCCCGCTTGCCGGCGACGAGGTACTTTTCGCAAAGCGCGCGAAGGATGCGCAGCCCTGACGTCCAGTACAAGTGGCCTTTCATGGGATCCGGAACCTGCCGGCACAGCCGCAGAATGCCTGCCGCGGCGATCGCCGCAGCAGATGTATCTACCGTCTTTCGCGTCTCCGGCGGAGCATTGAAGTCCCATGGCGGAACACCGTCCGCCGGACAATGCGTTATGTAGTAGTCCGCGCATGACTGCGCAGTTTCGAGAAAGCGTGGATCGCGGCTGTGCTCGTAGCAGCTGTTGAACCCATACAATGCCCAGCCAAGCCCGCGCGACCAGCACGAATCGGCTCGGTAACCCTGTTGCGTGCTCTGCCGGAGGAACTCGCCCGTATCGAGATGGAAGATGCCCTCGTGAGCTGTGGACCCATCACCACGGACCAGGACTCTGCGTGTCGTCAGTGCATGGCGAACCGCAATGTCCCGCAGCATGCGGTCACCCGTCTCGCGCGCCGCATAGAAGATGATCCCGACATTCATGATGATGTCGATGAACAGCGAATTCTCAGCGACGAACGAACGCAGATACTGCCCCCGTTCGCGAAATCGCAAGGCCATTGTCTGACCCGCCTGTACGAGCACCTCATTCAGCTCCGGCTGACGCGTGGTCAGGAACCAGCGCTGATACGTGGGCATGAAGAGGAAGCCCAGGTCGTGAATGTCCTCATCGAAGCGCCGCTCGGCGAGCGGCGTTGTGTAGGCCATAGCACGATCCATCCAGGCTTCGGCTTCGGGTGAGCCGGGACCCAGCGAACGCTGAAAGATCCACATCATGCCTGGAAGGAACCCGTCGCACCACGGCGTCCATGCCGGTTTGTCGTGCTTCCAGCGGCCCTTCTCCGTATACATCGGGTAGAACGACGGGTAACGGTCCAGCAGCGCCCCGACCTGCTGCTGTGCAGATTTCATCGCCTGTTCAAACAGGTCGCGATCGGTCTCGAGCTCGAACTGAATCACTGGTTGTCCTCAGGCGACGGCGCAACGGTTCGCCACGTCATGCGAAGGCCCTGAGGAAGCCGCAGGACTTGCTGCTGGACAAAGAAGACGCTCCCAATGAGGCTCTCGTTCTCCGGTCGCGCGAGCGCACCGCTGAAACTCGATCGTGTCTTGATGCCCGGCATCGCCGTCCGTATTTCTTCGAGAGTAGCCTGGAATTTCACGCTCGTGTCGGCGGCCACCGCGTGCGTGAACGTCAGCCCTACCGCTCTACCCGCCTGCCGTCCCACATAGGACGTACGGAGCGAAAGGATTCGCCCATGCACAAGCGAGCCCTTCGGGACGGTGATTCCTCCCGGAATCTTCAAGGGCGAAACGAGCACCGCCGTGACTGGGTCGCCCACTGCCGCATTGGTGAAGACCACAGTGGCGGCAAGCGCAGCCTCGAAACGCACCCCTGGTGGCGCTTCGACCTCACGGACAGGAGCTTCTGCCGCGGTAGCCGAAGGCTCCGGTTCGTCGAAGATAAGGGTGGATTCGCCGGTGTACTGGCGGCACTTACTGAAGCGCGTGCGGTTGTGGTTCATCGAGCCGCGCAAGGCCACCATCTCCAGTTCCGAAAGCGAGGGGAGCAGAAACGTTTCGGTCCCGATCGGCACACGGGCATATTCGACGGCGTCGCGTGAAGAGAGCAGCTCGAGGCGTGGAGGGATATCGTCGGCATGCACCTCCAGTCGAACCAGGTCGAGGCTCTCAGAGTCAACGAGAATGCTGCCGTGATAACCGACAATTGCTTCCCGCGTATTCACTCGAATCCTGTAGCCGCTCTGGTTCTGTGCAACGACGTAGTCCCAGCGGAGCACCTTGCGAGTCTTATACACCTGTTCGCCGACATAAGTAAATCGCGGGCTGGAGGACTGGAACACGGACTTGGCGTGAAGCGCAAAGTTGCCATTGCCGATCGCTCCTCCAACAACGAGTTTGCTGATTTCCGTGTCGAGGAACTTTCCTGAACCAGGCCAGGAGAAAAGCTCATTTCCGCCGACCAGAGCCACCTCAAGGCGAACCACATCCACCAGGTGGGGGCGGCCCTTTGATGAGTCCCGTCCGAACCGTTCAATGGTCTGCACGCAGGTGTAGTCAGGAAGGCGCGACAGGTTGGTCGACATACGTGCCCGCGCCTTGGCGAGCAGGAGCGTTTCGGGGGAGAGGTCAGCCGCAACTGCACGCAGAGCGGCCAGGAACAGCAGGGCCGTACCGCGGCGCATAACGCAAGTATATCCACCACCGGTCTGGTACCATCTCCGCTATGGCAGCCAAGGTAACAATCCTGAAGAACGGTCCCATTCGTATCGAAGGTGAATTCGAGATCGTCGATCCGGAGGGCGTTAGTTTTGGGCTCGCCGGGCGCCAGGTGATCTCTCTTTGCCGATGCGGCCTCGCCGAAAACAAGCCGTTCTGCGATGGCAGCCACGGCCGAAATGGCTTCATGTCCGAGTGCAAAGCCCGCGACCTTCCCCCACCCGTGAAGAAGTAACCGCCATTAACACAGCGGTTAACGAACCTTCGCCTTCAGGTTGATTTCAGTCTTGGGTATACCTGCTTTCAACAACTTGCGTTGTGGCCTCCGAGATGCACCTACAGGGCGGCACGGAGACCGACAATGATTCTTAATAAGATTGCTACTTCCCTGATCACGGGCACGCTGATGGTGGCCGGAGCCGCTTTCGGTGCAACAGACACCGAGCACACCCGCGCTGATATTGGATTTGCGTTCCGCACCCCTGCGGGTGTGATGCCGGCTGGCAAGTACAACGTCGAAGTGCGTTCTTTCCAGGGCGGACAGCGCTACATCCAGCTGAACAACCTGGAGACCCGAAAGTCGTCGGTGTTTTTCGTTCAGTCTCCCGTTGAGGCGAACAAGCCTCAAGGCACGAAGATGGTGTTCCAGTGCGGCAAAGGTGATTGCAATCTGGCCCAGATCTGGTCAGCAGGCAGCATCGGTTATCAGATCCGAGCGCCGCGCCTCAGCGCTGCGGACGCCGAGCGTTTGGCCGTTGCAGTGCCGCTGCAGACAGCATCCTCCGCTGAGTAGTCCCTTCGCTTCCCTGCCGAGAGCCGCAGTTCAACCTGCTGCGGCTCGCTTTTCAAAGTTCGGCTACCAGGCGTGCCAGCATGGCAGTGCGTTGTGCCATGGGCCGTGTCAGCACGTATTCGCCCGGCGTATGCGCCCCATCCCCGACGGCTCCGATCCCGTCAAGCGTCGGCACGCCGAGCCCCGCGGTAAAGTTGCCGTCCGATCCGCCGCCCACTGCTGTTTCTCCAAGCTCGAAACCAAGATCCTCCGCAATTGCACGGGCCGTGCGGTAGAGTTGCACGACTGCGTCCGTACGTTCCAGCGGCGGCCGGTTCAACCCGCCTTCCACCTGCAGAGTGCATCGTGGATCGACGGGGCACAGCGAGCCGAAGCGTTGCTCCACGACCGCAGCGTCCGCGGCCTGAGACACTCTGAAATCGAACTCGCATGATGCGAAGTCAGCAACAACATTGCTCCGTGTGCCGCCCGTAATAACGCCAGGGTTTACCGTCAGCCCGCGTTCCATGTCGGTGAAGGATGAGATCCGATCAATTTGCCGCGCAAGCTCCAGGATTGCATTTGCGCCGGAGGCGAAGTCCAGACCTGCGTGCGCCGACCTGCCGCGAACCGTGACCGTGTAGTCGCCCACACCTTTCCGCGCGGTCTTGGCTTTACCGTCGGCACCGGCCGCAGGCTCGACTACCAGCACCGCAACGCTGCGAAGCGCTTCCTCTTCGGTGATCGGACGTGACGTCGGACTTCCAACCTCTTCATCGGAGTTCAACTGCAGCAGCACGCGCCGCTTCACAGGAACGTTAAGGTCCCGCAGCGCACGCATCGCGAAGACAAAGAGCGCGATACCTCCCTTCATATCGAACACGCCCGGGCCTTGCAAGCGCCCGTCGCCCTCCACCCAGGGCATGGAGGCCAGCGTCCCTTTTGGGTAGACCGTATCCGAATGGCCAAGCACCAGTAACTGGCCTTCCTTGCTGTCGCCGGGGAGGTGGA
>DASQEG010000775.1:0-7221 GCA_035633775.1 Bryobacteraceae bacterium | reverse complement strand
CTGCCAGGACACTCCAGATACGTGCTGTCTCAGCACAGAGAGCTGGAGCGAATTGTAGAAGGACTGTGCATCTGTTAGCACCGCTAAGAGAGGTGACGGCAGTTGGGGGTTGTAACGGCGTCCAGCTACGGTTGGAGTAGTAGTCATATCGCAACCCGGCGTTCACCGTCAGCCGGTCACCGACTCTGAAGAAGTCCTGCAGGAAGCCAGACACGACGCTCTGTCGATAGCTCCGGTGGGAGTCGGACCGTGAGGGATCAACGCCTACATATGAAAGGGGACGAGCCTTGAGGAAGAATTCCAGGGCTGGATTCACGGACTGTGCCGCGAACCGAACGGACCCAGGTCCTGAAACGTAAACAACCCGTTTACCCCGAAATCAAGTTTGCCGTTGGAGTGCAGTCTACGGAGGTGTGCGCCGATGGTCAGGGTGTGACGGCCTGCTGTACGTGAAAATTGCTCCTGAACTTGATAGACCGTCGACAGGTTGGCTAAAGGAGCTAGTGGACTGTTCCCGACTAAGCTCATGCCGGCAACATTCAGCATTCCGAAGGGGCGCCCTGGAACCCTGGAGATTGAGAGCAACGAACCCGTATCAGGGGATAGGGCCGACGCAGTCGTGCGGTTGATACCAAAACGTATTTCGTTGATAGCTGCGTGACCGAAAGTTCTGCGGTCCTGAATGGTGAAGTACTGATTCCTAACCCGATGACGAACCGGGAACCCCGGCGCATACGTCCCCGGTGGTGTCCCGAACGAGGGTGATAATGAAGAGCTGTCATCGATCATATAGCGTGCGAAAAGCGAGTGTCTGTTTGAGAAACTGTGGTCGACGCGGGCCGTGCCGTGGTCCTGACGGATGGTGCCTTTATTCGATGTGATCAGGTCACCGGTTCCGTCTCCGTTGTCTCGACCATTCGAGGCAGGAAGGAGACCCAGGAACGGCCGGACTCGCGGGTCAACCCCGATCGCAACGCACTCGCCGGGAGCGCTCATGGTGCAGGCGGCGGGTCTACTCGGAGACGGAAGCAGACCAAGATGGGCGGTCGCATTCGGGACTGTTGAGACCATGGTAGATGCTCGTATTTCCCGAAGGCCCTCATAATTGGCGAAGAAGAAGGTGCGGTCGCGCACGAGTGGTCCCGTGATGTTGCCCCCGAAGTGATTTCTTACCAGCGGCGGTTTTGGGCTGGTTTCCAGATCGAAGTAGTTTCTTGCTGCGAGGGTCGCATTTCGGTGGAACTGCAAGAGTGATCCGTGAAACTGGTTACTGCCGGATTTCGTTACCACCTCAACAACCCCGCCGGCGTTGCGACCGTACTCTGCAGTGGAGGTCTGCGTTAAGATGCGCGCACTTCTGCGAATCCATTCAGGCCAAGAAAGAGCCCGGAAGCGCCCGCTGGTGTGAAGCCGAATACCGGATCGTTTGCATCCATCCCGTCAATAAGAAGGTTCGTCCAACTTGGACGCATGCGTTAATCGACACCTGTCCAACCTGGCCGCTGGAAAGTAGTGACGGGGCACTGTTGGGAGTCGGTGCAACTCCGGGCGCCAGAAGAGCCGCATTGAAAAGATCGCGGCCGCTGAAGGCAAGTTCCGTGAGGCTTTGCTCCCCGAGATGACCGCCTACCGTGCTCGTTGTGCTGTCGATTACACTCGGCGCCGCGTGAACGGTGACGCCCTGTGGCAGCTCGCCAACCGTCAGAGACAGATTTAGCATGAGTTCGGACGCCGACAGGAGCACGATGCTCTCTTGCGCCTGTGTTTGGAACCCCTGTTTCTGAACGCGGACGTCATAGGTTCCTGTAGGGAGGCCGGCAAAGTGGTATCGACCGGAGGCGTCAGTGAGTGTTTCTCGTTTCAAGCCAGTGCGAGAACTCAGGACAGTAACGCGCGTCGAGGCGAGTACAGCACCACTCGTATCAGTAACGATCCCGAAGAGGGTCGCCAGCTGAGTCTGCGACCACGCGGATACGACGAGAAAGCTCCAGAACAGCGCCGACGGTACGATCAGCCTGAGATAATCGCGGACAATGGCACGGGTTTCAGCAATCATAAAAGCGTGCTAGCTCTGCGTCCCTTGTGTACCGGCCGCATGTGGCGGTCCTATGTTTCACGCGTGAAATGCTTATTCGCCCGACGCTCGTTCTGATCAGCCTGCTGCTCCCCCTGCGCCCCGGCCGCTAGCGTATCCATAGGACGGGTGGAATCCCGCCCCAAATGAGAAAGCGATCAGCGCGAGATACCTTGCTTGTGAAGCTGACGTACGGAAGTGCGTGGGACGGGACGGCGTCATCTGGACTCTCCTCGACGAGGAGAAGGCAAGTGCGTTGCCAGGAGGCGTCGGAGCGAGGCGAATCCTCAACGTTCGTACTTACAACGAGTTGTGGTGGGCGACCGTTGGGAGCGAGTTGCTGCGCGTGACGAAAAAGACGGAACTCCGACACTGCAGATTCGTCAGCTCTGTTTTCCGTCGCTCGGATCGAGGCGTCATGGCGAGCAGGCACCTGCGGCTGAGTTGTGCACGCGCGGGCAGTTGCCACTTTTCCACATCACTCCGCTTTAGTCCGATCATGGCACTGGATTCGGACCTGGAACCTCAGCATATGAAGAGGCGTACACTCGGCACGTTCGTCAGAAGGTTCCGGCACGCCGCCGCAAGTCGTACCGTTGACACTGCACGAGCATCTCATGTCCGAATAGCGACACATCGACATCTCGACGGTCAAGTACACGCGTCTAGTTGCTTTGATGTCAACGGCATCTCGGGATGTGCGGCTCGGTTATCTACTTGCACGCATGAGGTGCACCTCGAGCAGTCTTCGGAAGGGAGGAACGAGGGGCATGTATCGCAGACACTTCCTCGTAGGTGCGTCATCATTAGCAACCGGCACGCGTACTGCGGGCCAGATTGCCCACCCGCGATTGAGACCGGGAGAGTCCGAATCGCTCGTTCCAGGCGCGGGCTCGCTCCCCGACCCTGGCTGGGCCGGCAACTGGTTCAACACTGTTCCCCTCACCAGGCGCTCGCTGCGCGGGAAGGTTGTGCTCTTCAACTTCTGGACGTACTCCTGCATCAACAGCCTGCGGCCGCTTCCGTACCTGAAGAACTGGGCGAAGCAGTACACGGATAGCGGCCTGGTCGTTTTGGGCGTGCATACACCAGAATTCAGCTTCGAGAAGGATCAAGCGAACGTGGGATGGGCCGTGCGTGAGTTCAACATCGGCTATCCAGTTGCCATGGACAACGATTACCGGATCTGGCACGCTCTCCAGAACGCGTACTGGCCGGCGTTCTATCTCATTGACGGCAGGGGGAGGGTCCGCTTTCGCCGCTTTGGCGAGGGGCAATATGAGGAGTCCGAGCGCGCTTTACGCGTGCTTCTCGCCGACAACGGAGTGACTGCCGGGATGTCAGACCCCGTCACTACACCGGCAGCCAGCATCGAAGCGCCGCCCGGCAATGTTGTGCAAACGCCGGAAACTTATGTGGGATATGCGCGCGCCGACCGCTTCAGCTCCGTCGAACGCGTTGCACGAGATGCACGGAGGACCTACACTGCGCCAGCGAGACTGGACCCAAATCACTGGGCCCTGAGCGGCGTATGGCAGGTAGGCGCCGAGAGCGGTCTCCTCCGCGAAGCGCGTGGCAAGCTCATGTTCCGGTTCCACAGCCGCGACTTGCACCTGATTTTAGCTCCAGCCGAACACGGCAAGCCCGTTCCGTTTCGGTTGACGTTGGACGGAACTGCGCCTGGCGCGGACGCCGGGACTGATTCGGCCATTGACGGCACTGGCGAGATTCGGGAGCCCCGACTATATCAGCTCGTTCGGCAGAAGGATCGCGTTCGGGACCGGCTCCTCGAAATCGAGTTCCTTGTCCCCGGGGTACGCGCGTTTTCGTTAACGTTCGGCTAGACGCCGGCACGGCCCGCGTCCGCGTCCGCGTCCGCGTGAGAGTCAAGGAGGCGCCGTGGCATTGGGCAGATGCAAGCGGAAACCGAGTGACCGTGCAGGGCCTTGCCGCCTGGGCGACATAAGATCGCCGTCGAGCTTGTATACGGCAACGACCTCGTAATGGACAAAGCGGTGGTTGATTTCACCATCGCCGGAGTGCAACCAAGCCCCAGCAGCCATGCGGAACAGTAGTCCCACCGTTCAGTCAGTTGGACCGACATCAACCCGGAGCTCGCGACAACGAGAGCCAATGCAGGTTCAGGTACGTCTAATTTTGAGACAAGGAGATTTCTATGCGCAAGTCGACCAAATTCGCTGAGGCGATTCGAAGCCTATCGCCAGAACAGTATCGGGTAACGCAGCAAAGCGGGACAGAAGCCCCTGGCAGCGGAGAATATCTCGACAACACCGAACCAGGCATCTATGTCGACATTGTATCCGGCGAGCCTTTGTTCGCGTCGTCCGACAAATACGATTCAGGTTGCGGGTGGCCAAGCTTCACAAAGCCGATTGAACCTGCGAACATCGACGAACTCCGGGATACTACGCACGGCATGATCCGCACCGAGGTGCGATCGGCGCAGCCGGACAGCCATCTGGGGCATGTATTCCCCGACGGTCCGGAGGATCGCGGTGGGTTGCGGTATTGCATCAACTCCGCATCCCTGCGGTTTATCCACCGAGACGACATGGAAGCCGAGGGATACGGTGCTTATTTGGACCAAGTGGAGGAGGTTGCATGATGACGGAACGAGCAGTTCTTGCCGGGGGATGCTTCTGGGGTATGCAGGACCTTTTCCGCCGATACGGCGGAGTCGTGTCAACGCGGGTGGGGTACACGGGTGGTAACGTCGCGAATGCGACTTACCGTAATCACGGTTCACACGCCGAAGCGATCGAGGTAATCTTCGATCCTACGCTCATTAGTTATCGACAAATCCTCGAGTTCTTCTTTCAGATTCACGACCCAGGCACGCGACATCGTCAGGGCAATGACGTGGGAACGAGCTATCGCTCGGCGATCTTCTACACCAGTGACGAGCAGAAGCGCACTGCGGAAGACACGATCGCGGACGTCGATGCTTCAGGCCTCTGGCCTGGGAAGGTCGTTACTGAGGTGGTTGCGGCAAGCGAATTCTGGGAAGCCGAACCCGAGCATCAGGACTATCTGGAAAAATTCCCGAACGGCTACACCTGCCATTTCGTCCGGCCAAACTGGAAACTGCCCGTTCGTACAGAGACGGCTGCAAAGAGGGTTTGACCAGAACGTCTGCCGGTCGCGCGGACGGCTCACGTGCTTGCGTGTGCCCGGTTGCGATTGGCGACGACTCGAATCGTGCATGGCCCTGGTAGACCGTGCAGTTATCATCTGCCTCCGTGCCTTCTCGACGCCGAGTCTATGCGCTTCGGATACCGCATCCTTCCTCGCTTTGACGACGACGCATGTCAAAGGTAACCGTGCGGGGTATCGTGAATGCCGACATCGGCCACTGTTCCGGGCGATGTAGGCCGGATAAGCGCTCGCGACCATGGTCTTCGTCGGGGTGCCACCGGTGTTCACGCAAGTCCCGCGAAAGAACTTGCGTTCCACGATGGCAACCTTCTGCCCAGCGGCGGCCAGCCGCTGCGCCGGAAACGGTCCAGCCTGACCCGTACCAATGACCATTGCGTCATACCGTCTGTCATCCGCTCTCCACTTCAGGAGGCTGAAGGCCCGGTGAGGTGATAACCGGCGGCGCTGAGTGTGCGCGTCATGTGCTCGGCGTACCACGCTGGCCAGTCGCCATTAGCGGTGGCGGTTTCTTGTTCCTTGCCTCCGTACGCGACTGCGGCGCTCCTGAGCGCCTTAAGCAGAATACCCGTTGCCTCTCCATCAAGTGATGCCCGAGTCACCCTTCCTGGCAGCCGCTCCCTGATCTCCTGCAGCAGCCAAACGTTACCGTCGGGATCGCTGAAACAGGCATATGAAGCATAGGAACGGGACTGGGGATCCGGACCCGGAGCGTGTGCCTCAGCAGCAGCGATAAACCCGGCACCGAGGCTGCCGCCTGCATCGTGGAAAATATCGCTAACGTCAATGCCCTTCGTGAGAAGTTCCTGCCGAGCGGCGTCTATATCATAGACGGCGAGTAGCAGACGATCGACCGAGCCCGGCTGGGCAGAAGTGACCCCTTTGCCGAAGACGATGGAAGTCTGCGAGCCCGGCGGAGTCAAATGTACGGCACGGTAGTTTTCGTTCGGGGCGACGTCGACGTCCAGGCGGAATCCCAGGTTCTCGTAGAAGCGCTTCGACCGCTCGACGTCGGAGACAGGTAGGACGACAACTTCCAGCTTCATATCCATGATCACACTCCTTTGCTTGTTCCACCATTGGTGCACTCGTAAACCCGGCAACGATCACGTATGCAACGGACCGAGGGACTTCATCCTTGTGTTACTCACGCTTTCACGAACTCGAGATCGAGGGTGATGGAGACGTCCTCGCCGACGAGGATTCCGCCGGTCTCGAGGGCGGTGTTCCATGTGAGCCCGTAGTCCTTGCGATTGATTCTCGTCGTCGCCGAGACCCCGATGCGTGTATTACCCCAGGGATCCTTTCCTGCCGGAGACGGGCCTTCCACCTCGAACGTTACCTGCCGACTGACACCGCGGATGGTGAGATCTCCAGTAACTGCGAGTTCATTGTCGCCCGACCGGGTAACCTGGGTCGAAGTGAAACCCAATGTCGGAAAGTGCTCCACGTCGAAGAAGTCGGCACTTTTGAGGTGCGCGTCTCGCTGTGCCTCGCGGGTGTTTATTGTTGAGGCATCGATCGTTGCGTCCACTCGTGAGCGAGCAACGTCGTGCTCGTCGAGTGTTAGTACGCCAGTAATGCCAGTAAACTGGCCTTTTACATTGGAGATCATCATGTGCTTGACTTTGAACTCGGCGACGGAGTGGACCGCATCGAGAGTCCAGGTCGTGAGAGTCATCTGTGGCGCTGTCATTGTGCTCATCTGTTAGTTTTCCTTCCTCGAACGACGCCGTAAGCTTTATCAGACCGTTACGTTCTACCGGCTCCGGCCAGAACATCGGAGCCGGCTACGCTGTATTTCACGTCGATGTTGCCCTGCGTTGCCAGTGAGTAGGGGCACACGTGACTTGCGGCCTCGACGACGGACTCAGCGGTTTGCTGATCTACGCCCGGCAGGCTGACATTCAATCGGGCGCCTAGATGATGGCCGCCCTGCGCCAGGCCAAGGTCAACCTCCGCGTCGACGGCGG